>JBHEKZ010000093.1:0-2654 GCA_041859025.1 Melioribacteraceae bacterium
CGACTTTAACAGGGAGTGAGTATATCCTTGTCACAAATTCAGACTCATCAGATCCAAATTCAATTTACATGGCAAAGACATCAGTAGTTACAAACTCCGATTTTTTTGCACTTACTAAGACACCAGTGCTTAGTAAACCAGCGATATCAGATGTATCTGGAGTTATTTTATTTGTAGATAAAAGTAATAATCTCCGCGCACTATATGCCGATCCTACTAATCCGCAAGAAACAATTTTAGATAATAGCGGAATATGGGAGAGTGTCGCAATAGGACCAGGACTTAATTCAATGGCGATTACTTCAAAGTATATTGACACCACGATATATTATTTTGACTTTTCAAAGAATATTTCAAAGAGTTTCAAAATTGCTTCCAAAACTTATGATGCAGTTGATAAAAAAACCGCTTTATACGCAGATGCACTTTCATTCGATCCAACCGGACGCTATCTTCTGTTTGATGCTTATAATGAAGTAAAAAATGCGTCAGGCGATAAAATTAGTTTTTGGAATATTAATATTTTAGATATAGAAAATGAGAATATGGATTTAGTTTTTCCTCCTTTATCAGAAGGCTATAGTGTTGGGAATCCATCATTTTCGAAGACCGTCCAAACAAGATTCACTTTTGATTATTTTGATTCCAAGAATAATAAAGACTATGTGATGGCCGCAGATTTCAATACCGGTGATATTGGCACTGTAGCTGGACCATTAAGTGTAATCGGATATCCATCCTATTCCATCGACGATAAAACAATAATATACTCTAGCTCTCAAGTCATTAATAGTGTAACTAGAGAAACTCTAGAACAAATGCCTCTTAAAGCCAATTTTATTGAGGGTACTGGAAGTAAAAAATTATATCTTTTGGATGCAAAATACCCTTTATGGTTTGTCATTGGTACAAGAACTGACGTTGATAATCCTTATGATAAAATTCCTTCTGCCTTTAACTTAGAACAAAATTATCCTAATCCATTCAATCCAGAAACTAATATTAGTTTCCAAATCCCTAGCACTGGATTTGTTTCTTTGAAAGTTTATGATATTCTGGGCAGAGAAGTGGCTACACTAATAAATGAAATTAAATCGGCTGGAAGTTATAATTCGAAATTTTCTTTGTCCAGTTATTCTATAACTAGTGGAATATACTTCTACACTTTAAGAGTTGGAAGTTATTCGGAAACCAAGAAAATGTTAGTCTTAAAATAGTCTTGGTTGCATTGTAAATCTTATTAATTACCGTTGATAATTGACAAGTATTAAAAACAAAAATTAGCCTGGTTTGCCCACGACCAGGCTTGGTATTATAATTATTCTCATGACGGAGCCAAACTGAATGAGAACTCTGTTCTGCAACCGCGATCTGGAACCGAAACTGGGGCAAGTACATTAACATTTTTTTCTCATCGCTTTTGGATCAAGATTCGGAGTGCAGAACAAATGTCAGACTATTTTTAGGGTTGATTTGAAATTGTTATTTTAGGCAACAAATTAATCTGGTACTCTAAAATGACTAATACTGTACTTTCTCGATCCATAATTTTTCTATCAATGATACTGTTAATATCCTTGTGCTTATTAAGTTCATCTGTTTATACACAAGCTTTAAGGAAAGAATCATCACTCAAAGGCATAACAAGTAGTTCTTCATTAAGCCAAATCAAAGCAGTAATGGAAGACCATTGGAAATCGATGAATGTGGTCAATGGATTTGTTTTTGAGAATGGGGAAAAGAAAAAAGTACCCGGCTGGAAACAATACAAGCGATGGGAATACTATTGGGAACAAAGAGCTGATGTTTCAACAGGCAAATTTCCGGAAACAAATTCTATTGCAGAATATGAAAAGTACAAAGTAAAACAAAGCACACTTAAGAAAACAAATTCATTTACTTCCAATTGGACGAATTTAGGAACAAATACTTCCTCTGGAGGTTATTCCGGGCTTGGGAGAATTAACTGTGTAGCTTTTCATCCAACCGATAATAATACTTTTTGGGTAGGCAGTCCTTCCGGCGGAATTTGGAAAACCGCAAATGGCGGTTCATCATGGACTATTTTGAATAATAATTTGTCGGTTATTGGAGTTAGCGATATTGTCGTTCCAAGCGACTATGCATCTTCAAATACGTTATACATTGCAACCGGTGATCGTGATGGCGGCAGTGTATGGAGTCTTAGCGGCGGTCAAGGCGCAGATAATGTTAGCATTGGCGTGATGAAATCAACAGATGGAGGTTCAACTTGGAATTCAACCGGTTTGAGCTATTCAGCAAGTGAAAAGAAGCTTATTACAAAATTAGTTATTCATCCATCAAATAATTCAATACTTTTTGCCTCGAGGTCTAATGGTGATCCGTCTTCATCTGGTATATGGAAATCTACAGATGGAGGAACTTCATGGACTAAAAAAACAAACAATTTATGGTGCGATATTGAATTTAAACCTTGTGATCCCACGATAATGTATGCGTCAAGTAACGGATTTACATCTACATATATCAACCGTTCGACAGATAGTGGTGAAACCTGGTCGTTGTTTTCGGTAGCTGCAATCGGAAGAAGAGGTGAAATAGCTGTTAGTGCTGCCGATCCAAGTATAGTCTATCTACTCGCAGCTAATAGTGGGGGTGGTGTGGAAGGAGTT
>JBHEKZ010000179.1:0-2652 GCA_041859025.1 Melioribacteraceae bacterium
GCTAAATCTTCATGATAGAATTTAGCGAGATACTCAATGGCTTGTCTAAACTCTTTCGAAGAGAAATCCGCATACTGATTTTTATTTTTCAGAAGTTCCGCTTTATTCTGAATACCGAATACAATAAATGGCAGCCATTCATTGGTTGGAATGAAAAAAGAATAGCGGTTAAATTTTTGTTTTATTTTTTTGGAAGCATCATAGAGTTCAGCCCAAGTCCTTGGCGCATTATCATAACCAACAGCCTTAAGTATATCGGTTCTATAAAACATTACTCTAGTGTCCACATACCAAGGAATCCCAAACACAGTTGAATCAAGAACATTGGTTTCCCAAATACCATCGAAGAATTTATCTTTTGAGATTACCGCTGATTTGGAGATTAGTTTGTTAAGCGGTTCTATTGAATTGATTGCTTCAAATTCAGGAATCCATGTGTTGCCAAGCTGGAAAACATCTGGTAAAGTTTCACTCGCAAATGCGGTAATCAATTTTTCGTGAGCAGCTACCCAAGCTATTTGCAGAACCTTTACTTTTATGTTGGGATTTTGTCTTTCAAAATCGGGAATAAGTTTAGCAACTGTTTCACCTTCAACACCCATTGCCCAAAAGTTTATTTCAATCTTATCAGGTTTTTGCTTAGAGCAGCTTGCTAACAAGAGTAAAAGTGCAACTGCTAAATATTTTATCCTCGATTGTTTCATTCTATTTAATCAACAACATTTTTTTTGTCTCGGAATAATTACCGGCTTGAAGTCTATAAAAATATACTCCGCTGCTTAATTTGGAATTGTGAATAGTGAAGCTGGATTTGAAAATACCGGTTTGTTTATACTCATCAACCAAAGTTGAAACCTCATTGCCAATACTATCAAATACTTTTAATGTAACATAACTTGGTTTAGCAACTGAATAACTTATTGTTGTTTCCGGGTTGAAAGGATTTGGATAGTTCTGTTTCAAGGAAAATTCTGATGGTATTCTCTCTTCTTCCTCAACTTTTGTATCCGGGAAGAACAATCCTTTTCCACTTGAAAAATCTAAGATCACCGCAATTTCAGGAGAGCTCATAAATTTTTTCCAAAGTATTTCCGAGCGGTAATTCTCAATCATGCCAACAATAGGACCTTGATCAATTGCTAAGTAACCATCGCTATACCAGTTGCTGTTAATGTTGAAAGCATCCTTAAACCCAAAATCACCCCAAAGTTTAGAACCATAGGTTCTGTAGAAATTTTTTAGAGCGGCCAAAGACTCTTTAGGCGTGTAAGGCATAGCAGATAATGCTGCAGTAGGTGCAATTGTACCATTATCATTTTCCGGTGAGTGAGCAGAATATCCGCCGGCAGATGAAATAGAATAACTTGCGGTCAAACCCCAACAGTCTTCACTATATCCTACAAACTTTTTAGGATTCGCTATACAGTAAGCACGGTTAACTAATGATTGATTCTTGTTATGATTAAAATAATTGGTGTATAGGTCTCTAATGTTGCGGGGATCGAATCCAATAAATGAATAATGCGTAAAGAACAATGGTCCGCCGAAATCCGAACCTACATATAATGGAATATCGTACTTAGTTCGGTATTTTACTATGGATCCGTTATTTCCCCATCCGCCTCTGTAAAATGTTAAAGCACCAATTGTCGGAGCTTTAGTTGGAGACGCGACCGCCAATATGTAAGCTATTAAAGTTTCATTCCAGCCATGAAAAACAAAAGTATCGCTAAAGTTAAAACCCATTGTTGGCGACCAATTCCAGTACAAGCCGGTTGTTCCATTTCTGTAAAAATCCCAATCGATTTCTTCCCATACAGTCTTTATGTATGCTCTTGCTTGAACTTCTTCTACTGTATTGTTATCGAAGTACTGACGTGCTGCTAAAAGGCCTTCAACCAAAAACGCAGTTTCAACAATGTCGCCCCCGTTTTGCTGACCGAAGTTTATAACTTTACCTGTAGTTCCATTAATCCAGTGAGGCAAAGCGCCATGAAAGCGGTCCGCCTTTGTTGCAAGAAAAGTTGCAATCTTTAATATGCGCTGCGCACCTTGTTCGCGTGTAATAAAGCCGCGTTCAACTCCAACAATAATTGCCATTATTCCAAAACCGCTGCCGCCAATTGTATTTGTAACATCACTTTCGTTTGGATGCCAGCGCTCACGTGCCAATCCGCTGTTTGGATCGCCCCAATCCCAGAAATATCTAAACGTTGCTCGCTGGGTCATGTCTAAAAACTCTTCGTCAGTCATTATATGAGTTGTAGCCGAAACTTCTTCGCTAAGTTGAGATTCGTTTCCTGAATTATCATAAGCAGAAACTTTATAGCGAGCGGTTGTGCTTGAATTCCCTATCCACTCCCAGCTAAATGAACGATTTTTCTTTATTGTTTTAGAAAGGACAAATGCTGAGCCGTTGAACTTGTAAACTCTATAACCGGCTAGATCGGATTCGAGATTGTACTGCCAGATCACATCCGCATGAAGCCCATAACCGATAGCTTTCACTCCGGTTGGTTTAGCAGGAGGAGTTGTATCCTGCGCTCGAATTATTACTGCAAAAAAAACTAAAAGCAAAAAGAGCTTCTTCATTTAAAATCCTTTCTTAAGAAATTAGTAAACAACTTCTATTTCAGCAGGAAACTCTTTTAC
>JBHEKZ010000600.1:0-3427 GCA_041859025.1 Melioribacteraceae bacterium
TTTGTTAAATCGCATCATGTTACGCTTATAATTAATGGTGTAGAAGTTAGCATAGGAGGAATAGCTAAAGGTAGCGGAATGATTCATCCAAACATGGCTACGATGCTTGGATTTGTAACAACAGATGCTGCAATCGATAATGCGACACTTCAAAAACTTCTGAAAACTACAAGCGATAAAACTTTTAACAGAATAGTTGTTGACGGCGATACAAGCACAAACGATATGGTAATAATGCTTGCAAATGGTGCAAGTGGTATTACAATTAAAGAAGGCACAGATGAATACAAACTGTTCGAAGAAGAACTTTATGATTTGTTGAAAAAACTTTCGATAGATATAGTTAAAGATGGCGAAGGAGCAACAAAGTTAATTGAAATTACAGTAGACGGCGCGTTAACAGACGCAGATGCTGAAAAAGCGGCAAGAACAGTTGCCTTGTCTCCGTTAGTAAAAACGGCTATACATGGTGAAGATGCAAATTGGGGAAGAATCCTTGCGGCGGTTGGTTACTCAGGTATAGAGTTCAACCCCGATAAGTTTGAAATAACCATAAATGAAATCCCTATACTAAAGGAAAACTATTTTGTAACCCTACCAAATGCTATAGCTAATCAGACGCTGAAGCCGTCAAAAATAAATTTATTGTTGGAATTGCATGGAGGAAATGGAAAAGCTACTTGCTGGACGTGCGATTTCTCGGAAGAATATGTTAAGATTAACGGGAGCTACAGAACTTGACGAATCCGATTTTTAGAAAAGAAGATGTATTAATAGAGGCTTTGCCTTACATACAGCAGTTTGAAAAAACAACTTTTGTTGTAAAGTATGGCGGCGCCGTAATGACGGATGAGAATTTAAAAGCTATGGTTGCACAAGATGTAACTCTATTACGCAAAATCGGAATTGATATGGTGGTGGTTCATGGCGGTGGAAAAGAAATTACATCGCTTGCAGAAAAGCTTGATATCAAAACAAAGTTTGTTAATGGACAACGCTACACAGACGAAGATATGCGCGATGTTGTTCAAATGGTTCTAGGCGGATTAATAAACAAAGATATAGTTAGACGTATAAATATTCATGGCGGAAGAGCTGTTGGTGTTAGCGGAATAGATGCAAATTTAGTTTCAGTAAAACCAATGAACAAAGATCTCGGTTTGGTCGGAGAAGTAACAGATGTCAACTCATCATTCATAAGAAATCTTTTAAACGATGGCTACCTGCCCGTGATTGCGCCAATCGGCGTTGATGCTGAGGGAACAATATATAACGTGAATGCAGATATTGCAGCCGGACCAATCGCCGCATCCTTAAGTGCAACTAAGCTGGTCTATATGACCGACATTGATGGAGTTAAAATAAACGGTAAGCTCGCTTCACACTTAACACAAAGCGAAGCACAAAAATATATTTCAGATGGAACTATAAGCGGCGGAATGATTCCTACAGTTGAATCGGCTATTTCGGCTTTGGAATCTGGCGTTCAAAAAGTACATATCATCGATGGAAGAGTTGAACACGCACTGCTGCTTGAAATTTTTACTAAAGAAGGTATTGGTACCGAAATAGTAAGCGAATAAAAACTCAAAACGAAAAAACGAGGAACAAATGAGCAAGAAATTAGAGGATATTCACAAACGCCATGCGATAATCAAATCGATTATTTCTTCTCAAGAAATATTTAATCAGACACAACTTGTTAGAGTATTGAAGCAAAATGGAATTAAGGTTACACAAGCTACGCTGTCTCGCGATTTAACTGAACTGGGTGTTGGTCGTGTTCCAACTGCAAAAGGAGCTACATACAAAATTAACGCAATGGGAGATGAGCCAACACTTAAACTTCATGTTGCAGAAGAAATAGTTTCGATCATTTCTAATGAATCACTTGTCGTAATAAAAACATTTCCCGGCAGAGCACAAGGAGTTGCGTTATTCCTGGATAAAAGTGCAATAACAGAAAGCATTGGAACGCTTGCCGGCGATGATACTATAATTGTAATTCCACGTTCAACAAAGACAATTGAAAAAACTATTAATCAATTAAGAAATATTTTAGGACTAAAATAATGGCAAAGAACAAAATAGTTGTAGCGTATTCGGGAGGACTTGATACGTCGGTAATGGTTAAGTGGCTAAAAGAAAATTATGATGCCGATATAATCACATTCACTGGAAACTTGGGGCAAACAAAAGAACTGATAGGTCTTGAGGAAAAAGCTCTTAAATCCGGGGCTTCTAAATCATATATACTTGATCTAACAAAAGAATTCATTGATGATTATGTTTTTCCGGCCTTGCGTGCGGGGGCAATGTATGAAGAGTCTTATCCGATGGCTTGCTCAATAGGCAGACCGCTTTTAGCGAAAAGCCTTGTGGATATTGCGCGCAAAGAAGGCGCAAATATGGTAGCTCACGGCTGTACCGGAAAGGGTAATGATCAAGTTCGTTTTGAAGTTGCGGTCGGCGCGCTCGCTCCCGATTTGGAAAACTTAGCTCCGCTAAGAACATGGGAATTCAAAAGCCGTGAAGAAGAAATAGATTATGCTGCTAAACATAATATTCCGGTTTTGGTAACAAAAGAAAATCCATATTCAATCGATGAAAACATTTGGGGAACGGCAATTGAATGCGGTGTTCTCGAAGATCCAATGGTAGAACCGCCGGCAGATGCATATCAGCATACTGTTTCGCCGGAAGAAGCTCCTGATGCGGCAGAATATGTTACAATCGATTTCGAAAAAGGAATTCCGGTTGCGTTGAATGGAGTTGTAATGGAAAGCGTTGCGCTTGTAAAAGAACTAAACAAGATAGGCGGCAGAAACGCTATCGGCAGAATTGATATGATTGAAAACAGATTGGTGGGAATTAAATCTCGCGAAGTATATGAAGCTCCGGCCGGAATGATCTTGCACGCGGCACACAAAGAACTTGAAAGAATTACATTAGATAAAGCAGTTGCGCACTATAAAACACAAGTTTCCCAAGAATATGCAAACTTGATTTACAATGGTTTGTGGTTCTCTCCACTGCGTGAAGCTTTGCAAGCCTTCATTGACAAAACACAAGAAAAAGTAACCGGCATGGTAAAGATGAAACTTTATAAAGGAAATACAATTGTTTCCGGCAGAAAATCGCCTTACTCGTTGTATGATCCGGAGTTGGCAACATATACCGCAGCAGATCAGTTTGATCATAAAGCATCGGAAGGATTTATAAAGATTTACGGGCTGCCTTACAAAACTATTAACCGTGTTATGCAAAAAGCCAGCGATACTAAAAAAGAAGTGGCATAAATAGATTTAAGCGAAAAGCAATTAGCTGTTAGAAAAAAGGATGGAATAAAAATGGCGCTTTGGAATAGCAGATTTAAGAAAAGTTTTGATAAAGGTGCGTTAAAGTTTTCCGCGTCGCTGGATGTAGA
>JBHEKZ010000182.1:0-4484 GCA_041859025.1 Melioribacteraceae bacterium
AGTGCCGCGGCAGTATGAACTACAACATCAACATCTTTCATCGCACTTTCAACATCGCTAGAATTTCTGATATCTCCGGTAATTGAATGTACTTTTTCCTTAACATCCAGGTACTCAAAATCCGCTAAATCAAGCGACACAATTTCGAATTTTCTGTCAAGTAGGTAGCGAATTAAGTTGATTCCGAGGAAGCCGGAACCGCCAGTAACGAGTACTTTCATTATTTTCCCATTATTTAGCCTAAAATTAAGCAAAAGTTGGTTAGAAGTTTTAAATGTCGGTTTTCTTGACATTCTAGGCTCCTGCCAATATATTTACACCCCTTGAAAAATAGTTATTTTGTGTTTGGAGGTAGTTTTGAAGCAAGAAAGAATTACAAGATTTATTAAGCCAGAAGATGCCAATCAAAAATGGTATGTTGTTGATGCCAAAGATCAGGTACTTGGACGTTTAGCAGCTCAGGTTGCTCGTGTAATACGCGGAAAAAATAAAGCGTTGTTTACACCTAACATGGATGCCGGTGATTTTGTTGTAGTCATAAATGCTGATAAAATTCGCATGACTGGAAAAAGAGAATCACAGAAAGAATATTTTTCGCATTCCCTTTATCCGGGTGGTGCAAAAATCCGTTCTTATTCCGAAGTTATGGCCAAGAACCCATCTTGGGTTGTTGAAAATGCTGTTAGAGGCATGTTGCCAAAAACAAAACTCGGAAAGAGAATTGGCAAAAAATTAAAAGTCTATGCAGGCGAATCACATCCGCATAGTGCGCAGAAACCAGAAGTATTAAGTTTTTAACGGAGTTGTTTTAATGATAGATAAAATCTATGTAGGTAGAAGAAAAGATGCTGTTGCCAGAGTCTATTTAAGAGCGGGTTCTGGTAAAGTTACAATCAATGATAGAGCATTTGAAAACTACTTCCCAGTGAAAGAACAGAGAGATAATGTTCTTATGCCTTTTGTAGTTACAGAAACAGTTGGAAAGTATGATGTTTTTGCTAATGCTGCCGGCGGCGGAATCAACGGTCAATCCGATTCTATTCGTTTAGGTATTGCAAGAGCATTAGAAGGAATTAACGGCGACTTCCGTTCTTCGCTTAAATCAGAAGGACTTCTTAAAAGAGATCCTAGAATGGTTGAGCGTAAAAAATACGGACAGAAGAAAGCTCGTAAGCGCTTCCAATTCTCGAAGAGATAATCAACTTATAATAAAAATCATTCATACTCTCGGATTTGCAGCCTGTGTCCCACATTAAAAGGGATGGAATGCAAAGATGAAGAGAGTAGAAGAAAAACAGGAGTATTTTATGCCAAGAGTACAACTCACTGAACTCATCGAATCCGGTGCACACTTCGGGCACCTTACACGCAGATGGAATCCAAAAATGAAACCATTCATCTTCATGGAGAAGAATGGAATTCATATTATCGATTTAAAGAAAACTTCCGATGCTATTGACGCAGCAGCTCAGGTTATGACTGAAGTTGTTTCGCAAGGAAAGAGAATTCTTTTTGTTGGAACAAAGAAACAAGCAAAAGGAATCATTTCTCAAGAAGCAAAAAGAAGCGACAGCAACTGGGTTAGCGAACGTTGGTTAGGCGGAATGCTTACTAACTTCTCTACAATCCGCAAAAGTATTAAACGCTTACAGACAATCGATAAGATGGAAAGCGACGGTACTTTCGAAAAAATCACAAAGAAAGAACGTTTATTAAAATCTCGCGAAAGAGACAAATTAAGAAAACTTCTTGACGGAGTTGAAACAATGGGCAAGCTTCCGGGTGCGCTTTTCGTTGTTGACGTTAAGAAAGAATCTATTGCAGTGAACGAAGCAAAAAGATTGAACATTCCTGTATTTGCAATTGTAGATACTAACTGCGATCCTGATCCGATTGACTATGTAATTCCAGCTAATGATGACGCTGCTCGCGCTGTAGAAATTATTGCCAGAGTAATTGCCGATGCTGTTATTGAAGGCTCTGCAAAAGCAAAAGAATTAAGAGCTCACGAAGCTGCAGAAGGCGAAAAAACAAATAAGATTGAAGAAGAATTTGAAAAGAAAGATGGTAAAGGAAAAGTTCGCCGTGTTAAATTTGAAGGTCGCGATGATAGAAAAGGCGGCGGTGATAGAAGACCTAGAACTGACAAAAAACCCTTTCCACCAAGAGGCGATTCTAAGCCAGCAGCTCAGCCAGATGTAAAAGCTGAAGAAAAACCAGCTGAACCAAAATCAGAAAATTAACAACATAGTAATTACAAGGAATTAGTTTTATGGCAGTAAGTGCACAACAAGTTAAAGAGTTAAGAGATAAAACCGGCGCTGGAATGATTGACTGTAAGAAAGCGCTAGAAGAATCTAACGGAGTCTTAGAAGTAGCGATTGATATTTTACGTAAGAAAGGCGCATCTGTAGCAGCTAAACGTGCAGAAAGAACAGCTAACGAAGGAACAGTATTAACAAGAATTTTTGACGATGGTAAATCTGCAGCTATGATTGAAGTTAATTGCGAAACAGATTTCGTTGCTAAGAATGAAGACTTCTTAAGTTTTGCAAATTTAGCGTTGGAAGCATTGGTTGCAAACAAACCGGCAGATCTTGATGCTTTAATGGCATTATCATTCGACGGTAAAAAACTTGCTGACGAATTAAATGCTTTGATTGGTAAGATCGGCGAGAAAATTCAGGTATCACGTTTCACTATTGAAACGGCTGCTAACGGAATTCTTGTTGATTACATTCATCATGGAAGTAAGCTTGGCGTTCTTATTTCTGCCGATAATGTACCTGCTGAAAAAGCTGCTGACTTTACACCAATGTTAAAAGATTTTGCTATGCAAGTTGCAGCAATGAGACCTATTTCCGTTTACCGTGACGAAGTTGATAAAACTTTGATCGAGAAAGAAATGGAAATCTATAAAGAATTAGCACGCAAAGAAGGCAAGCCGGAACAAATCTTAGAAAAGATTGCTACAGGCAAGCTCAATAAATATTATGAAGAAAACTGCTTGTTCGAGCAGGCTTTTGTTAAAGATAACTCGAAGAAAGTTTCTACTCTCATCGATGAATTTAACCAGAAGAACGGCACACAGGCAAAGTTGGTCCAATTCAAACGTTTTCATCTTAGTGATGAAAAGAAGTAAAACGCGGAAAAGGTCTTATTTCACAATAAGGCCTTTTTTTTTATATTGGAAGCACTATGAAAAATGAATTAAAGTATAAAAGAATTTTACTCAAGCTATCGGGTGAATCTCTTGCCGGCGAAGGTGAATTTGGAATTGATCCTCAGATACTAACATTCTTCGCATCTGAGATCAAAAAAGTTCATGAGCTTGGTGTTCAGGTTGGAATTGTAATAGGCGGTGGAAATATTTACCGCGGCTTAAACGCAAGCGGACAAGGAATAGACCGTGTTACAGGCGACCAGATGGGCATGCTTGCAACAATGATAAATTCTCTCGCGCTTCAGAATACTCTTGAAAACCACGGAATGTACACACGCTTAATGACAGCTATTAATATGAGCGCGATTGCAGAGCCGTACATTCGCAGAAGAGCAATACGCCACTTAGAAAAAAAGAGAATTGTTATTTTTGGAGCCGGTACCGGACATCCATATTTTAGCACAGATACAGCAGCTTCATTACGTGCTGTTGAAATTGAAGCGGATGCAATTGTAAAAGGTACAAGAGTAGATGGTGTTTATAATGAAGATCCGGAGAAAAACCCTAAAGCTGTTATGTTTGATGAAATTTCTTATTTAGATGTTTTACAAAAAGATTTACGGGTTATGGACATGACTGCGATCTCGCTTTGCAAAGAAAACAATTTGCCAATAATTGTATTTAATATGGATAAACCGGGTAACCTTCTTAAATTAGTTACTGGACAAGCTATTGGAACTTCAGTTGGTAATTTTGCATTAAGTAAGAATTAATTTACGAGGATATTATGCTTAACAACGAACATATCAAAGATGCTAGACAGAGAATGGATAAAACAGTCGAAGCATTCAGAATTGAAATTGCAAAAATCAGAACGGGAAAAGCTACTACCGCTCTTCTCGATGGAATTAAAGTTGATTACTACGGAACTATGAGTCCCCTTAGTCAAGTAGGAAACGTAAGTGTTTTGGATGCTCACACTTTAGCAATTACTCCGTGGGATAAATCAATGGTTCAGGCTATTGATAAAGCAATTCTCGCTTCAGCGTTAGGATTAAATCCCATCAGCGACGGAACGAATATTAAAATTCCAATTCCGCCGTTAACCGAAGAAAGAAGAAAAGAACTTGTTAAATTAGTTAAGAAGTTTAGTGAAGAATCCAAAGTTGCTCTTCGTAATGTCCGTCGCGATGCTAACGACCATCTTAAGAAGCAAGAGAAAGAAAAAAAACTTACCGAGGATGAATTAAAGGAAGCCGAAAAAGAAACACAGAAACTTACAGATGAACACATCGTTAAGATTGATGAAATCTTTAAGCAC
>JBHEKZ010000400.1:0-4428 GCA_041859025.1 Melioribacteraceae bacterium
TTTCTTGTATCGACACGTTTATTTTTTAAGCCAGCTTTCCATTCCACCAATAAAGAATCAGTTTTGTAACCCTCCTTTTCAAAATATATCCATCCACCTCTAATCGGAACGTTCTCAATTTTATAATATCCGCTTGCATCTGTTACTACGGCTACACTTTGGTCTTTCCAAAATACTCTTACGTTTGAAATTGGCAGACTTGGCTGATCACTGTTGTTCACATATCCATCAATATTACCAAAAGTATAGGATAGTAAAACTGTTCCTACTTGTTTGGTGTTTTGATTTTTCCAATCAATAAATAAGGAATCTTTAGAATATCCGGCCTTTTCAAAATGAACCCATCCATTAACTCTTGGGACATCTTCCACAAAAAACTTGCCTAAAGAGTCGGTAAACGCAGTTATATTTTGATTCTTCCAAATAACAGTAACATTAGCAATAGGTGCTCTTGGCTGTTCGAAGGTATAAACATCCCCGGAAAAATCAGAAAACTTATAATCTTCGCCGGAAGGATCGAACGGGTTAAGGCGCGGTGCATCGCACGAAAGGATAACGCTTGCTAATATCAGCAGTAACACACCACGAAAAATATTCATATAGACTCGGTCTCTGGAGAAATCTTCGGCCTTTTTCCTCACAAAAAATACAAAAGCGCCGAAATATTTGGGTCTAATATGCAGAGAAAAAACCTAATTATAAACCCAAAAATATATTTCCGGTGGCGTAAAGCACGGCATTGCCGGATATTTTGACTCTGGAGCCAAGTTCTTCACAAGTTAATTCTCCAATCCGTTTAGAGACTTGTCGTGCACGAAAATTTTTCTTACCTAGCTTTTCGGACCAATATGGCACAAGGACAGTATGGGCAGAGCCGGTAACGGGATCTTCGTTAATTCCTTCGTTTGGAGCGAACATCCGAGAGACGAAATCTACTTCTCTTCCTTTTGCAGAGATAATAACTCCATGCGGATGAATTTGTTTAACAAGCTCAAAATCTGGATTTATAGTTCTCACAAAATCTTCATCATCATAAACAACCAAAATGTAGTTGCCTCCCTCTAAAACTTCCAGGGGTTCTTTTGCAAATGCGGATTTAATAGTTTCCGTTACTTCAATTTTGTTTGGTTTGTTTGAAGGAAAATTAAGCGATAGAGTTTCTCCCTCTCGGTCAACTATCAGTTCTCCGCTCATAGATGTGAACTTAATTTGAGTTGCTTCCTTCTCAATAAAATTAAAAATCACGTAAGCAGAGGCAAGCGTCGCATGTCCGCATAAACTTACTTCTGCAACTGGAGTCATCCAGCGAATGTGATAATGTTCTCCCTCCTTAACAAAGTAAGCTGTTTCGGATAAATTATTTTCCATTGCAATATTCTGCATCGTTTCATCATCAAGCCATTTTTCTAACGGGACCACTGCTGCCGGATTTCCGCCAAATAATTTCGAAGTGAATGCGTCTACTTGATAAAATTGTAAATTCATTTTTTCTCCTATTTTTCTTGTTCTTGATCATGATCGTAATATTGATCTTCTTATTAAACTAGATCAAGATTATGAGTAAGATCAAGATTTAGTGAAATACATTTTCTTATGTAGAAACGGAACGACAGCCACTTTTAATCCTTCTATATAAAGTTCTTTTCTGTTCATAACTCCATTTGTAAAATAGCCAATTGCCCCATGTTTTTGCTTGGTATTCTCATCGTTTTGAATTTGATCCATCACTTCACCGAGTTCAATTCCACTCAAAAGTTTTTCAACAATAGTTTGCGGCAGTTCGAACTGCGGAGAAGAACCAAAGCCAATATTTCTTTCTTTATCAATCACACACATGCAACCGAACGCAAACCACTTTTCGTACAGCTTAATAATTCCCCCTTCAATGCCTACAAAGAAATCGGCATTTAGGTTTTGCTCTACATTAATTTGTTTAAGAGCGAACGCGCGGTTTTTTGCACCACTAAATGTTTCATCTCCTACTGGCTGATTGGAAACCCCGGATGCTACCTCTATTCCTATCACTTCAATATTTGAAAAATAATTTTGGAAAGCTTCTTCAACGGAGGAAACTTTCACCGGATTTTTAGAACCAACCAAAATTTTCATTTATCGCCTTTTCCAAAAAAGAACTTTATAGGGCGCCAAATTCTTTTTGCCCACGCGGCTTCGTTATGCTCTGCTTTCGGATCAATAAAAACTTGTAAATCTTTACCCTCTTCATAACCTTTTTCCTTTAGTACCTTAATCATTTCATCCACGCCCGGCTGGAGGATTGTTTCCAGTCCTACTCCGCCGTTATCTATATACAGCGTCAATTCTTTCTTTTGGGATTTGTCTTCTGCCACAACATTTACATAATTATAGTTGGTGAATTTAAATGCCGGAGAGAAACATGCAGCCTTTGAAAATACGTTCGGATAATCCCATGCAAAAAGCATGGAAATTAGTCCGCCCATGGAGGAACCGCCGACAGCAGTGTTCTTTGCATCTGTAAGAGTTCTGTAGTTTGCATCAATAAATGGTTTTATTTTTTCTACGACCAGCTTTTCGTAAAGCCTTCCAAGAGGTGTATTGTTGTATTCGGTTCCTCTGTCGTCGGTGTTGTTTATTCCAACAATTATAAATGGTTCAACTTCGCCGATGCGGATTAAACTATCTGCAACTTCGTCAATTTGCCAATCTATAAACATGCTTGATGTTCGCGGATCAATCAAATTTTGTCCATCGTGCATGTAAAAAACCGGTTATTGTTTTTCCTTTTGTTCATCATAGCTTGGCGGAAGCCATACAAAAATGTCTCTCGGTTTTAATCCATCAATTACAAAACTTTTGTGATAAAAAACTTTGCCGGTTACTTGTCCGACAACTTTGAAATTAAAATTATCGCGCCAATTGAAAATTGTGGCAAGGACAGTCGTATCCTTCTTCGCGATTACAACTGTGTTTTGAGGAACAGAGGAATCGCTTCCCAAAGCCTCGGTTGCCCAACTTCCTTTTGTAAACTTATACTCTAGTCGACTTCCTTTATCTACATTTAATGTTATACTCCAAATATCTTTAGAGACTTTATTAAGTAAAATTTTGTTGGGCTGCCAGCTTCCTAAAACTTTTAAGTTTCCGGCAACATAAATTTTTGAAGTATCGTCCAGTGTTGGCGAAACAACATTCAACGTAACATTTACTTTTTCTTGCGCCAACATTATTGTTGAGAACAAACACAAAGCCATAAAAAGATTTTTTTTCATTTTAATATTCCTTCTAAACTCGAAATCTATTTCTTACCAGATTTTTGTTTTTCTTACCATCAATCGTTCCGGATTTGTTTCCGGAATAAATCCATACTTAGTATATAAACCGTGCGCATCTTTTGTTGATAATCTCCATGCGCGAATCTTTTTTAATTTAGGATGTTTGAAAACAAATTCCATTAACATCTTTGATAGACCCTTGCCGCGATGGCTTTCAAGAATAAAAACATCGCCTAGATAAGCGTGCGAAGCATAATCCGTAACAACCCGCGCAAAACCAACTTGCTTTCTTTGAATATAGACACCTACGCAGAACGAATTTTTAACTTGTGCTTTCACAACTTCAAGAGGAATTCCGCTGCACCAATATGATTCCGTTAAAAAATTATGAATCACTTTGATCTGCAGTTTTCTTTTATCGGCGCTTATTAAAATATCTTTCTTTTTTATCTCTGCCATAATGTGTTAGTTGTTAGACGCCAATCCTCTTTTAACAAGCTTTAAAGTTCCGAACCACTCGATTGCCGCCACAATTGATGGAAGAGCAGAAGAAACATGCTTTCCTCCCGGAATTGTAACTAATTCAACATTAACACCTTGAGTTAAAAAGTAATTCTTGGCTTGTACAGAATTTTCGTAAGGAACATACTCATCTGCATCGCCATGATAAAGACGCATTGGCGCAGTTGGTTTCCAGTTGAGCAAACTGTTACTAGTAAAGGCTGAAGTAAGAGTAGTTTCAGTTCCGGCCAAATAGCTGCTCGCAAAGTTTTGGTTAATTAGTTTTGTCACATCGCTGGTTAGCTGAGCATTGATCTCATCGGTTGTATAATTTCCGTTGAAAATCGATGGAAGTTTTTCGGCGTATGGCGAATTAAAAAATGTAGTAAGATTATTCCAGCCGTAAACATCATTGTAGGCGACCATAAAATAAGCAAGGTACGCCGGCTGATTATAGGTTTGGCTCTGCAATATTTTTTTTGCAGTTAAATTCAAATCATATGCACCCGCCATTGGAGCAACGGCAGTAAGGGGAAACTCGCTTTTGTAATTTAGCTCGATCTCTCTTTGTGCCGCCATTGTTACATAACCGCCTTCAGAATATCCCGCTAAAAATATCTGTCCATTTAGAGTGATATTGTTTTTGCCCGCAAATTCTTTTCCGGCACGAATTATA
>JBHEKZ010000465.1:0-3992 GCA_041859025.1 Melioribacteraceae bacterium
TGAGACATCGAATAACGCCTTCCCGAATGGATTTACGAATTAGGGTTTTGGATTTACGATTTGAAAAACATCGTAAATTGTAATTCCTAAATCAAAAATTACTCAGTGGCTTCTTGTTAAACGACTTTTTGCGTCTCTTACAGTTGCGCGTCAGCACCGGATTCTTCAACTTCCCCAAAATGAACCACCGGTTTCCCTATTAAGTTGTGAACACCACAAAATTGTAAAGAACTACGGCCCTAAGTTAGAAAAGTGGACTCATCATTACAACAAAAAGAATTTCTCTTTATTAATTAGCTTATTGGAAAAAATATCTAATAGCTTTATTTTACTTCAAGAATAAATGTATGCTGATATAGTGAAGATTCTGAAAAAATTTATTTATACAACGACTCGCATTGCAACAACCCAAAATACTTTTCAACTAATCCACTTAAAATAGGAGTACTTTAATGAGCTGGTTTACTAAAGCTTTGAACTCATCTATTGGGAAAAAGTTTGTAATGGCTCTAACCGGCATCTGTCTGATCTTATTTCTGGTCATTCATATGGTTAATAATTTAACGCTGTTTGCCGGACCGGAGTTGTTTAACACTGTTGTAAAAAACTTGGACGGCATTAAGCCGCTCGTTCGTGTAATTGAAGTTATCTTAGCTTCAATTTTTGTTTTACATATTTTTAATGGTGTTCGTCTATGGCTGGAAAACAAAAAAGCCAGACCTGAACCTTATGCAGTTAACGGCTCTTCAAAAAATTCCACACTTCTTTCCCGAACCATGATTTGGAGCGGAAGCATAGTTTTCATCTTTTTAGTAATCCACTTAAGAACGATGTGGTTTTATTTCAATTTTGGAGGTGATTATGCGGATTTCAAACATAGTCATCAATACTATCAAATAATTGTATCCGCTTTCCAAAATCCGGTTTATGCTGTTTTCTACATTGTAGCAATGATACTGCTGGGATTTCATCTCAATCACGGTTTCCAGAGCGCGTTCCAAACATTCGGCTGGAATAACAAAAAATATTTTCCGCTAATTGAAAAGATTGGATTTTTCTACGCTTGGATTACCGCCATTCTATTCGCAGCAATTCCGGTTTACTTTTTATTTTTCTACGGAGGTAACGTATGATAAAGCTCGATGCTAAAATTCCGGAAGGACCAATTAAAGATAAATGGACGAATCACAAATTCAATATGAAGCTTGTGAATCCGGCTAACAAAAGAAAGTATGATATTATTGTTGTTGGAAGCGGACTTGCCGGCGCATCCGCCGCTGCAAGTTTGGGCGAACTTGGATATAATGTAAAAGTGATAACTTTTCACGATAGCCCCCGCCGCGCGCACAGCATTGCCGCTCAAGGCGGAATCAACGCAGCCAAAAATTATCAGAACGACGGCGACTCTGTATATAGATTGTTTTATGATACTGTTAAAGGCGGGGACTTTCGCGCGCGTGAAGCAAACGTTTACCGCTTGGCAGAAGTGAGCAACAATATTATAGACCAATGTGTAGCTCAAGGTGTTCCATTCGCACGCGATTACGGCGGATTGCTCGATAACCGTTCATTCGGCGGCGCGCTTGTATCAAGAACATTTTATGCAAAAGGACAAACCGGACAGCAGTTGCTTCTCGGCGCTTATAGTGCCATGAACAGACAAATTGCGCTCGGTAAAGTTAAAGTTTACGCACGTAGAGAAATGCTTGATGTTGTAGTTGTTGACGGTGTTGCAAAAGGTGTTGTTTGCAGAAATTTGCTTAACGGCGAAATTGAAAAATATTCTGCTCATGCCGTTGTTCTTGCAACCGGCGGTTATGCAAATGTTTTCTTCTTATCTACCAATGCAATGAACTGCAACACAACCGCAATTTGGCGTGCTCATAAAAAAGGCGCTGCTTTTGCTAATCCTTGCTATACCCAAATTCATCCGACTTGTCTGCCTGTCCACGGTGAAAATCAATCCAAGCTTACATTGATGAGCGAAAGCTTGCGTAATGATGGAAGAATCTGGGTATCAAAAATAAAAGGGGATATGCGCAAGCCGAATGATATTCCGGAAGAAGAGCGCGATTATTATCTCGAAAGAAAATATCCGACTTACGGCAACTTATCCCCGCGCGATATTTCTTCCCGCGCTGCTAAAGAAGCTTACGATGATGGACGAGGTGCGCAAGGAAGGGAATCGGTTTATCTCGATTTCCGCGATGCGATAAAACGACTAGGTCAAAATGTAATTGAAGAACGCTATGGAAACTTGTTCGAAATGTATGAAACAATTACCGGTGATAATCCTTACAAAATGCCGATGCAAATTTATCCTGCACCGCACTATACAATGGGCGGTTTGTGGGTAGATTACAATTTAATGAGCACAATACCGGGAGTGTTTGTTGCCGGAGAAGCTAACTTTAGCGATCATGGCGCAAACCGCTTGGGCGCGAGCGCTCTTATGCAGGGTTTGGCTGATGGATATTTCGTTCTTCCATATACAGTCGGTAATTACTTAGCTGGCGATAAACCAACGTTGGTAAAAGAAGATCATCCGGAATTTAATGCGGTTGCCAAAAACATAGAAGACATGACAAACAAACTTCTTTCTATAAAAGGAAAAAGAACCGTTGACGATATTCACAAACAGCTTGGCAGATTGATGTGGAATAAAGTTGGAATGGCTCGCAACGAAAAAGGACTCAAAGAAGTTATTGGCGAGATTGCACAGCTGCGTGAAGAATTCTGGAAGAATGTAAATGTAGTTGGTGATGCGAAAGATGTTAACCAGTGTTTGGAAAGAGCCGGACGCTTAGCCGATTATCTCGAACTTGGTGAACTTATGGCAGTTGATTCACTTCACCGCAACGAATCTTGCGGCGGACACTTCCGAACAGAATATCAAACGGAAGAAGGTGAAGCTCTGCGTGACGATGAAAACTATACTTACGTCGCGGCCTGGGAATATAAAGAAGCCGGTAAATGGGAACTCAACAAAGAACCATTGGAATTTGAGAATGTTCATTTAGCTACAAGGAGTTATAAATAATGAGTGCGAATAAATTGAATCTAACTCTTAAAATCTGGCGGCAGAAAAATATTAACACGCCGGGCAGTTTTGTAGAATATAAAATTTCTGTTTCTCCCGAATCATCATTCTTAGAAATGCTTGATGATTTGAACAACGATCTGGAAAGCAAGAATCTTGAACCGGTTGCGTTCGAAAGCGACTGTCGCGAAGGTATTTGTGGTACTTGCGATCTTGTTATTCAAGGTCAGCCTCACGGCCCCGTTCCTAAAATTGCTACTTGCCAGCTTCACATGCGCAACTTTAAAGATGGCGAAACAATTTGGATTGAACCGTTCCGCGCAAAAGCTTTTCCAATTATCAAAGATTTAATTGTTGATAGAACGGCGCTAGATAAAATTCAGCAAGCAGGCGGTTTTATTTCTGTAAACACCGGAAGCGTTCCGGATGGCAACGCAATTCCAATTCCAAAAGAGAATGCCGGTCTTTCTATGGACGCCGCTGCTTGTATTGGATGCGGCGCTTGTGTTGCGGCTTGCAAGAACGCGTCTGCAATGTTGTTTGTTAGCGCAAAGGTTTCTCAGTTTGCTCTGCTGCCGCAAGGACAGCCGGAACGCTACAAACGCGTACAAGCTATGGTAAAGGTTATGGATGAACTTGGCTTTGGTTCTTGTTCCAACACTTACGCTTGCGAAGCCGAATGCCCGAAAGGAATTTCTGTTAAAAACATTGCACGCATGAACCGAGATTATTTAATGGCAAAGTTTAAAGCGGAGTAGGCACTTAGCTCTTTAGCATTTAGCAAATAATATAACCCCGGTTCGTTAATTCGGATTGGGGTTTTGCTTTTGTAGAGACGTTCCGGTGGAACGTCTGCCGTATATACAAAAAAATATCAATGAGGCCTATTAGCAATAGTGAATCAAAATATGAAATAGCAGTTCGATAGCGTTAGCACAACTTTCAGAATGTG
>JBHEKZ010000532.1:0-7593 GCA_041859025.1 Melioribacteraceae bacterium
TAGGCGAAAGTCCTCTGTTATCAATACACGGCGAAGAATTGTCCGGTGTAGTTGGAGCTCTCGACTTTATAGAAAAAGTTAAATCGGAAAATTGGCAAGAGGTTCCGGTTGGTAAACGAGTAGCAGTTATTGGCGCCGGTAATACTTCTATTGATGCTGCTACCGAAGCAAAGCGATTAGGCGCCGAGCAAGTTTACATTATATATCGTAGAAGTGATGTTGAAATGTCTGCGTACGATTTTGAATATGACCTTGCGAAAAAGGATGGAATTACTTTTTATTTTCTTACTTCACCGAAGAGAATTATAGGTAAGGACTTTGTGGAAGGGATTGAATGTATAAAAATGAAACTTGGTGACCCAGATAAACGTGGAAAAAGAAAGCCGGTTGCAATACCAAATTCAGAATTCACACTTTCGGTGGACATGGTTATTAAAGCAATTGGGCAGGAAACAAAGTCAAGTTTTCTAAGATCGATTCCAAATCTGAACCTTGATGATGATGGTTGTGTCATTGTTGATGCGGCTACCTTCCAAACTACAAATCCAAAAATATTTGCCGGCGGAGATTGCATTAACGGAGGCAAAGAAGTTGTAAATGCTGCCTACGATGGTAAACAAGCGGCTCATGGTATCGATAAATATTTATTTCCCAAGAAAGGAGGGAACTAAGAATGGTTGATCTTTCTGTAAATTGTGCTGGAATAAAATCTCCAAATCCTTTCTGGCTCGCATCAGCACCTCCATCTAATTCAGGTTATCAAAACTGCAAAGCATTTGAACAAGGATGGGGCGGAACTGTTTGGAAAACAATCGGCGAACCGGTGATGAACGTATTTAACCGTTACGGTGGATTAGACTATAACGGTCAAAAGATTTTTGGATTGAACAACATAGAACTTATTAGCGACAGACCAATTGAAGTCAACCTCAAAGAAATTGCTGATACAAAAAGGCTCTGGCCAGATAGAGCGGTAGTTGTTTCTTTAATGGTTGAATCAAAAAGAGATGTTTGGCACGATATTGTTAAACGCACTATCGATACCGGATGTGATGGGATAGAACTGAATTACGGTTGTCCTCATGGGATGAGCGAACGGGGAATGGGTGCTGCTGTTGGTCAAGTTCCGGAATATTGTAAGATGATAACTGAATGGGTTACAGAAGTTTCTACGATTCCAGTTATTGTCAAGCTTACTCCAAATATTAGCAATATTCAATTACCTGCACGAGCTGCCAAAGCTGCTGGCGCTAATGGTATTTCTCTCATCAACACAATTAACAGCATTATAGGTGTAAATCTAGATACATTCGAACTAAAGCCCAATGTTGGTGGATTAGGCGGACATGGAGGTTATGCCGGACCAGCTGTAAAACCAATTGCACTTCATTTACTATCTCAAGTAGCTCTTGATAAGGAGGTAAATCTTCCTATATCGGGGATTGGCGGTGTTAGTAATTGGCGCGACGCATTGGAATTTATTCTACTAGGTGCATCTAGCGTGCAAGTTTGTACTGCAGTTATGCATCATGGCTTCAGAATCGTTCAAGATATGATTGACGGAATGTCTAACTGGATGGAATCGAAAGGAATTACTTCTTTAGATCAGATTAGAGGGAAATCGCTACCGCGGATAAACGATTTCGGCAATTTTGATTTGCTCAATAGAACAGTTGCGAGAATTGATCAGTCGAAATGTATTCATTGCAATTTATGCTACATTGCATGCGAAGATACTGCTCATCAATGTATCGATCTAACTCAAGAAAACGGAAATGCCAAAACCGAGGTACGCGAACAAGAATGCGTTGGCTGTGCACTTTGTTCTTTAGTCTGCCCGGTAGATGATTGTATTGCCATGATCAGAATAGATGATGGTTCAGCATCTAAAACTTGGAATCAATTAACTGAAGAGTTTCAGCAAAAAGGAATCCAAATGACTTGGGAAAACTTAGCGGAGTTTCAGCATAAGCATGGCATTGAAATACATTAACAAGTGAGTTTGAGCTAGTTATGATTAAGAGACCAAAATCGAAAGCACAACTAACTTTGAATAAGCGTATAGAAGAACTGATCTTTACACTTCGCGGTGAAAAGGTAATCCTTGATAGCGACCTAGCAGCAATATATGGTGTAAGTACAACTAGATTAAACCAGCAAGTGAAAAGAAATAAGGAAAGATTCCCGGACGATTTCATTTTCTCTCTTACTAAAAAGGAATTCGATAATTTGATGTTGCAATTTGCAACATCAAATCCAACACGCGGCGGAAGAAGAAAACTTCCGTATGCTTTTACAGAACATGGCGCTATAATGGCCGCAAATATTCTGAATAGCAATAAGGCAGTTCAGATGAGTGTGCTTGTTGTTCGTGCGTTTGTGCAAATCCGGAAAAATATTGTTGTTTATAGTGAACTACACAAAAAATTAACTGAGATTGAGCGGAAAGTCGTTAATCATGATAGTGAAATTCAAGCAATTGTAGAAGCTATTCGGCAACTAATGGATACACCCGAAAAACCCAAACGTACATATGGTTTCAAGATTGAAGAATCAAGAGCTAATTATTCTTCTAAAAGAAAAACTAATAAAGTGAAATAAATACTTGAATCGAGGTATAAAATGTCTTTGCTAATTAAAAATGGAAGAATCATAACAGCAGAGCAAGATTACATAGCCGATATATATGTGGAGAATGAGAAGATTACAACTATCAGTACTTCACTCGATATTGAAGCTGATAAAACCATTAATGCTAAAGGGAAGTATGTAATTCCCGGCGGTATTGATGTTCACACCCATCTGGATATGCCTTTCGGCGGTACAATGTCTAGCGATGATTTTGAAACCGGAACAATAGCGGCAGCTTTTGGCGGTACAACTTCTTTGATAGATTTTGCCATTCAGCCAAAAGGTAAAAGTATGAAGGAAGGACTGGATATTTGGCATGGCAAAGCCGAAGGAAAAGCATGTATAGATTATGGATTCCATATCATTATTACTGACTTACCTGATGAGCGTCTTGCCGAAATGGATGATATGATAACAGAAGGAGTTACTAGTTTTAAGCTATTCTTGGCTTATCCAAATGTATTAATGGTAGATGATGCGACAATTTTTAAAGCATTGAAAAAGACCTCTCAAAATGGAGGGTTGGTTTGTATGCATGCAGAAAATGGAATGGTAATTGACCATATTGTTAAGGAGACTGTAGCTAAAGGGAATTTATCTCCATTGTATCATGCGTTAAGCCGGCCGGCTGCAGCAGAAGGTGAATCTACCAACAGAGCTATAGCTTTAGCAGAAATGGCCGGCAGTCCAATTTATATTGTACATCTAACTTGTTTCGATGCTTTAACCAAAGTTAGTGAGGCAAGAAAGAAAGGTTTGCCGGTTTATGCCGAAACATGTCCCCAATATTTGTATTTGTCTATTGATGATATCTCCAAACCCAATTTTGAAGGAGCTAAATATGTTTTCTCTCCGCCGGTAAGGGAGAAATGGAACCAAGACGTTCTATGGAGGGGAATACAGCATAACGATCTCCAAGTTGTTTCAACAGATCATTGCCCATTTAACTTTAAGGGGCAGAAAGAATTAGGCAAAGATGATTTTACAAAAATACCAAACGGTGGACCCGGTCTCGAAAACCGGATGCACTTGATCTATCAAGGCGGGGTGAACGATAAAAGGCTTTCCTTAAATAGATGGGTTGAGCTTACATCAACGAATCCTGCAAAAATATTTGGAATGTATCCTAGGAAAGGAACCATTGCTCCCGGATCAGATGCCGACCTGGTAATCTGGGACCCACAAAAAGAATTAGTAATTTCATCCACGAGCCATCACATGCGTGTTGATTATTCAATGTACGAGGGAATGAAAGTTAAAGGTGATGCCGATTTAGTAATATCTAGAGGTGAGGTAATTATTGAGAATAAAAAATTTCTTGGTAAAAAAGGCAGAGGCAATTATATCAAAAGAGATATCCATACTAAGCTCTAAATAAAAAATATTACATAGAAAAAATATTCTAAATAGCTCATCAAAGAAAGGCTTGCTATGGAAAAATTCTTTTCCGAAGGCTTGATCGAAACTAGTTTATCTTCACTTACAGATACTAAACTATTTAACAAAGATCTGGCTCCAACTAAAGTAAATGAAAGAAGTTGGGGCACTTACCATATTGCTTCTCTATGGATTGGAATGAGTGTATGCATAACAACATATATGCTTGCCAGCGGTTTAATAGCAGGTGGAATGAATTGGTGGCAAGCGCTTCTGACTATTGCATTAGGAAATGTAATAGTACTTGTTCCGATGATTCTGAATGCTCATGCAGGGACTAAATATGGAATTCCTTTTCCAATACTAGCACGCGCTTCTTTTGGAACAATAGGTTCAAATATTCCGGCTCTTTTAAGAGCAGTGGTTGCCTGCGGATGGTTTGGAATCCAAACTTGGGTTGGTGGACAAGCTCTGAATTCAATTATTAGTGTGCTTTTGCCCCAATGGGGTTCGTGGGGTTTGAACTCTGCGGTTAGCTTTCTGATTTTTTGGGGTATGAATGTTTTCTTTATAGTTAAGGGGATGGAGTCAATAAAATGGCTGGAAGCACTTGGGGCTCCTTTTCTTTTAGTTGTTGGTATTGTACTTCTTATTTGGGCTTATGTACAAGGAGGAGGCTGGGGGCCAATATTAACGCAGCCAAGCAAGTTTAAAACTATTGGAGAGTTTTGGCAATTCTTTATTCCAGCACTTACCGGGATGGTCGGTTATTGGGCAACGCTTTCCTTAAATATTCCGGATTTTTCCCGCTATGCAAAAAGTCAAAAAGCTCAGATGCTTGGGCAAGCAATAGGACTGCCTCCATCAATGACATTATACTCATTCATTGGAGTAGCTGTAACCTCTGCAACTGTGGTAATATTTGGAGAGGCAATTTGGGATCCGGTAATTCTTCTAACAAAATTTCAGAATCCGATTGTTGTAGTGATTTCATTACTAGCTCTTATGGTTGCAACTCTTACCACAAATATTGCAGCAAACGTAGTTTCTCCGGCAAACGATTTTGCCAATTTGTATCCGAAAAAAATTACTTTTGTACGTGGCGGGTTAATGACTGCGGTTCTAGGCATAATGATAATGCCGTGGAAACTGCTATCTGACTATAGTGCCTATATTTTTGGTTGGCTTGTTGGTTATTCCGGCTTTTTAGGACCAATTGCTGGTATTCTAATTTGCGATTATTTCATCATTAGGAAAAAGAAACTCAACGTTCTTGACTTATACCGTAGGGATGGAGAGTATGAATTCACAAGTGGTTTCAATCTCAAGGCAATTTATGCTCTCTTGGCTGGTATTTTTGTTGCATTAATTGGTTTGCTGGTTCCTTCTGTAAGGTTTCTTTATGACTATGCTTGGTTCGTAGGATTTGTAATATCATTTGTTGTATATCTTATAATTATGAGAAATGTTAGAGGACGCAATTCAATTTAGAAAAATGTGGAGCTAATAAGCATGAAATGAACAAGGTATTACAAAAAAGTGTTATAAAACAAAATTATTGTTGAGGATACTTTGCCAAAGCTAGCGGTTACTAAAGACTATTTCAAAAAACCACTCGGTTTAATCTCTCTAGTATTCATAATTTTTACAATAATTCTAATTTCTGTTGGATTTTATATATATCAAAATCAAAAAACAACGATTGTAAATAACCGGTTTAACTATCTAAATACAATCGCGGATTTCAGAAAAACACAAATTTCGGATTGGTTAAAAGGTAGAATTTCCTATTTAGAACTCATACGAACAAACACTTCTCCTGTTATCCGACTAGGAAAAGCAGAAAAAGATTCCGATAGCTGGCATACTAAATTAAAATATTTTTTCCCTTACGATTCAATTTTGCTTATCGATGATTCCGGTAAGATTAATTTTAATCATCCGGGCAAAAACACATATCCTATCTTGGTAGATTCAGCTCTATGTTCCCGCTCACTAAAATCCGATTCAATATTAATCCAGGCAAATAATGATTATGGAGATTCCTTAAAGCAACTAAAATTTTATGTTCCTTTTCTGAACTCAAATATTATGGATAGTAAAGTTTTGATAATCTCACTAAACACGGAAAAAATATTTGATGGAATTTTGAATAATAAAATATATCCATTGGAAACTTTGGAATCTTTACTCATAAAACCGGATGACGAAGAAATATTTTATCTCAATACACCTAAAAGTTCAGTAGTGACACAAAATTCAAAAAGTTTGTATGCTAGAAAACCATTAATAAATGCATCAAAAGTTAAGGATCGTGTAGGATTTGTAGATGCCATCGACTATAAAAATGAAAAAGTTATTGCTGTCATTAGTTCAGTAGGGCATACTAACTGGTCGTTAATCACTAAAATTTCAAAGAGTGAATTTTTTGAGAGAGTAGACAACTTAGGCAAGATGATTGTTTTAGTAATTATTTCTCTTGATCTTTTTTTCGCTGTTGCGCTTCTGTTCATTTGGAGAAAAAACATACTTTCAAATTATAAGAAAGTGTTTACAACGGAAATTGAAAGATTAAAATCGGAAAGCCGCTTTGAAACATTGCTGAAAGAAGTAAAGGGTTATGCAATAGTTGTTCTTGATTTGGAAGGTCGAATAATCAGCTGGAATCAAGGGATTGAAGCAATTACCGGTTATAAGGAAACTGAGATAATTGGAAAGCACTTCTCATTATTCTACTTGGATGAAGATAGAGATAGTGTTAAGCTGGAAAACTATTTGAAGTATGCTGCTGAGAAAGGTAATTATGAACAAGATGGGTGGAGATTAAGGAAAGATGGGACAAAATTTTGGGCAAACGTAGTAATTACACCGCTCAAAGATAATGAAAACAAAATTTACGGATACTTAAAGGTCAGCCATGATCTTACTGATAAGAAAAGGGCTGAGGAAACAATTAAAAGTTCAAGAGATTTTTACTTAAAACTGCTTAATGGATTTCCAACACCTGTGTGGCTTTCCGGTTTAGATGGAAAGTGTAATTACTTTAACAAGGCTTGGTTGAAACTCACCGGAAGAACTCTTGAAGAAGAACTAGGTGACGGTTGGGCTGTTAATCTACATCCGTAAGATAGAGACTTTGTTTTAAGTACATACAGAGACTCTTTTTCGCAATTGAAGAGTTATTCGATTGAATATAGATTAAAAAACTCACAAGGCGAATATAGATGGATGGTGGTTGTTGGAATGCCTTATTTTGACATGAATAATAGTTTCGCCGGCTATCTTGGTTCATGTTATGATATTAATGACCGTAAAAAATACGAAGAGACAATTAACTCGCTATTACGGATTAGTGAAAAACTTTACTCATCTATCGAAATAGATCAGATATTGGACTCACTGGTTGTGGAATCAATAAAACTTGTTGATGCGGAAAGCGGATTTGCAGCAATTATTGACGGGGATAAATATTTTACTAAGCGCTATTACCACCAGGACCATTGGGAGTATTCAAAGTTAAGTTGGGATTCTGACAGCAGTATTTGCGTTCAGTTTAGAGATCGAAAAGAAGGTTATATAACTAAT
>JBHEKZ010000064.1:0-4321 GCA_041859025.1 Melioribacteraceae bacterium
GCCGGTAGCAGTATTAAACTTAACCAGTCCTTTTCCCCAAGTACCAAACCAGATATTGCCTTTTCTGTCTTCCGAAATTGAAGTTATAGAGCGGTTATTGTTTCGTGAAAACGGCAGCGGGAAATCGATTGGTGTTTCCGCCGCGTTAAATTCTTCTTTTATTCTTTGTGTTATGTCGAATTGCTTAAAAACTCCGGTGCGTCGGTCGTAGCGGTTCAATACTCCCTCGACTGTTCCAACCCATATATATCCCTTTGAATCTTCATAGATTGAGAGTATGCCATTGTCTGAAAGTGAAGTTGAATCGGTTGGATCATTAGAAAATATTTTGAATGAATACCCGTCGTAGCGGTTCAGTCCGTTTGCAGTTCCAAACCAAAGAAATCCTTTTTGATCTTGGAGCATACAAGTGACCGAGCTCTGAGATAAACCTTCTTCAATTCTTATATGACGGAAAAGATAATCTTCTTGCCGTTGGATTGGGTATACGACTCCAAGCCAGACAAAGAAAGCCATATAAATTAAGAGTAATTGCTTCACGAAAAGTATCTTTTTATAAATATGAGTTATAAGACGGGTAAAATCTACTTAATTAATTACCCATTTTCATGTAATAGATTTATTTATGATCGAATGGAAAGTTCTATTATATTTTAGTAGTGCAAGCAAAGGAAATATTTATGCGTCGCTATATAATCCAAATGTTAGTATTTCTAATCACCCTTGTTTTTATTTCTTGTGATAAAGGAATAGAACCGCTTGAAGTTGTTGGTCCATCCGGTTTTGAAGGCAAAATTACATTCGAAGGCTCTTGGCCTGAAGGGATTAGGAGAACACATATCGTTGTCTTCAAAGAGCCAATAAAAACAGTTGATGATTTCTTTTTACCAAACTTAAGCTTTGTTGTAGATTCAATTCCTTACGGCACCAGAGAATTTACTTATAACTCAATCGATAAACCTTTCAGCTCAATCTTCAAGTTTGCGGCGGGAAATTATAAATACGTTGTAGTTGCTCAATCAAAAACCCCCGAGATTACTTTTAATCGTGCCGACTGGGCTGTAGTTGGAGTCTTCTGCGAAAATGAAAATCAAGCCTTGCCCAAAACTATGATTGTAAACCCGGGCAAGACTACAAGCAATGTAAACATAAACGTGAATTTTCAGAATCCTCCACCGCAACCGCCAATGTAAACAAAGCGAATTGCGAATTCAGAATGGAGAATTAAAAACTGAAATGGAATTCTAATGAAAAAAAATTTTTTAATATTTGCCTTGATTCCTTACTTGATATTGAACGCGCAGAACGGAATTCTTTCCGGCATAGTTATTAACGAAAAAGCTGAGCCGGTATTCGGTGCTAGCGTTATTATTGTCGGCACTTCTCTCGGTACTTCTGCAAATGAATCCGGGCACTTCGAGATAAAAAACATTCCTGCCGGTACTTATAACATTCAAGTTTCTGCCGTTAGTTACGAAAAGCAAACAATTTCAGACGTACAAATAAATGAATATACCAAACCGTTAAATGTTATCCTTAAGGAAGCCTTAATTCAAACCGAACAAATAATTGTTAGTGCGGGAAAGTATGAACAGCGTGTTCAAGATTTAACCGTTAGCACCGCAGTTCTTCAACCGGAAATTATAAGCAAAAAAAATCATCTTACTTTTGACGACTTTCTTCGTTATGTACCCGGTATACAAATGAACTTAGAACAAGTTAGCATCCGCGGTTCCAGCGGATATAGTAAAGGTGCCGGCGCAAGAGTTTTAGTTGCTATTAATGGGCTTCCAATCTACTCTGGAGACAATGGAGATATCGTTTGGGAAATGATTCCCGTTGCAGATATTGAAAGAGTTGAGATTATCAAAGGTCCGGCAAGTTCTTTATATGGCTCAACCGCAATTGGCGGCGTTATCAATATTATTACTAAAGCAACAGTTAAAAAACCAATCACAAATTTCAGGAGTTATTTTGGTGTCTACGCTAAGCCTTCTCACGAGGTTTGGGACTGGAGTAATTCTTACAGACAGTTTTACGGGGCTGAGTTAACTCACTCGAACTCTTACAAAGACCTTGGCTATACTATCTCGATTAAGAAATTCGACAATGACAGTTACCGGCAGAACGATTTCACCAAAAGATATCTTGGTTATGTAAAGTTGAATTACGATTTAACCGAAGAGAATAAGCTAACTTTCTTCGCGAATTATCTTTCCATGAATAGAGGAAATTTTTTGTATTGGAAAGATTCCCGAAATGCGCTTGTTCCAAAAGATGAAGATAACGGCAACACTGTAAAATCAAACAGAATATTTACTGGATTAATTTATCATCATCATTTTAGCGAAGCTCTTACAACAGAATTTAAAACCAGTTATTATAGGACAAAATTTACCGGCTATGGTTTGGAAGAGACAACTTCTATTGCAGATTTGGTACGGGGTGAAGCACTCACAAATTATAAAGCTTCGGATGAATTCTTATTAACAGCCGGCTTGGAGTTTTCGCATGCGAATATCTCTTCGAACATTTTTAAGAATCCAACCTTCATGGGAGGAGCTGGTTATGCTCAAGCAGAGTACAAAGGAATTCCTAACTTAGTCTTAACCGCCGGTTTGCGTTACGATTATATTAAGATGGATTCTACCAGCGGGAAAAATGCTGTTACACCACGAGCCGGGCTAAATTACAAATTCACGAAGGATCTAATTTTGCGTGCTTCGGTTGGAACCGGATTTAGAGCACCCACTCCATCCGAAGTATTTACAAGCACTGCGGTTGGCGGCGGCGTAAGTGTAATAGAAAATCCAAATCTCACTTACGAAACTAGTTTCTCTTTCGAAATAGGCACACATTATACGATGAAAGACATTTCTCTTGATGCGGCTTTCTATCAAACAGATTATAATAATTTTATCGAGCCTAATCTTACCAAAGAAGGCGACATACAATTCTTAAATATTTCCAAAGCCAGAATTCAAGGATTGGAATTAGTAACCGATTGGAATATTCTTCCCGCATTGCTGACTTTTTCCACCGGATATAATTATATGTGGTCAAGAGATATCGAGAAAAATAAATCAATGAAGTACCGCCCGCGAAATACAGTTTATACAAACTTGCGTTTAACACCGGGACAATTTGAGATTGGTGTGGATTTCAGATATTGGAGTAAAGTAGAAGAAGTTGATTTCGCTTTAGCCGAACCACCATTAACTTTAGTGGTTGACGGCGAACAGCGAGTTCCCGCATACATAACGGATTTAATGGTTGGTTACAATTTCTTCGTCATGAATATACCAACGAAAGTTTATCTAAACGCAAAAAACATCTTTAACTATAATTACGTTGAGTTTATCGGCAACTTAGCACCGATAAGAAACTACTCGCTTAGCTTTGAGCTATTCTTCTAAATAAAACGGAACACTTATGGATTGGCAAAAAGAATTACCGTCAGCAATAACTATTTGTGATGTAGATGGAAAAATTATTTACCTAAATGAAAAAGCAGCAGATGTTTTTAAGGTTGACGGCGGATATAAACTGCTTGGACAGAATTTGTTTGCATGTCACTCTAACGAATCTAATGAGAAGATTAAGCAGATTATTGCGGAACAAAAACCTAACACCTATACAATTGAAAAGAATGGCAAAAAGAAGCTAATTCATCAAACACCTTGGTTTGAAAACGGCGTACTCAAAGGCTTAGTTGAATTTTCCATCGAGATTCCTTTCGATATGCCGCATCATATTCGCTCTTAAACTTGCAGGAGACTAATCTTGATCGTCGCGCTTTATCACTTCAACTGTGAAGTTTGAAGCTAGAGCAGCAATTGCAGCTACTGCTGCCAGTATCGGCACTAGCACAACACCTATTACACCAAGTGTAACTGGAATTTCTATGTATGTCCTTCCTTTCTCATCCTTGATTATAATTCGGCGTGCGTTGCCCTCTTTAATCAACTCTTCAATCTTTGCAAGCAGTTCTTTGCCATTTATTTTAAATTCGCTAGCCATAGTTTTTCTCCTCTTTTAATTTTAGATGAATGAAGAGCTTCGTTTGTTCCGCCTAAAAAAAAGAATTTACAAGAAGATGTTTTGTGTACAAACTTTACACTTTTAAGAAAATCTTCTTCTTGTAGAATATCCACATTATTCCAAGCCAGAATAGAACATAGCAGATTGCCCACGCAAGCGAGGCGTTAATAGGAGATAAATTTGGAGTAAAAAATGTATTGTAAAGAAATGATTTAACAGAAACATTATCGCCGGCAGCATTTGTCCAGCTAATTCGAGACATCATCACACCGACTAATCC
>JBHEKZ010000455.1:0-4687 GCA_041859025.1 Melioribacteraceae bacterium
GATAACCAATTCAAAACAATGAGCTTTGATGAGTTCAAAGGTAAATGGCTTGTACTTTTATTCTATCCCGCGGATTTCACTTTTGTATGTCCAACCGAATTAGAAGAAGCTGCGAACTATTATGAAGAATTCAAGAAAGCCGGTGCTGAATTAGTGAGCTTTAGTACGGACACAAAGTTTACACACTTAGCATGGCATGATTCATCTAAAGCAATCGGCAAAATCAAATATCCAATGGGTGCCGATCCAACCGCAAATATTTGTAAAACTTTTGGAACTTACATTGATGCTGATGGCCTTTCTTTAAGAGGAACATTCATCATCGATCCGGACGGTATTCTAAAGACTATTGATATTCACGATAACAGCATTGGCAGAAGCTCTAAAGAAATATTGAGAAGAGTTAAAGCCGCTGCTTATGTGCGCGAACATCCGGAACAAGTTTGTCCGGCCAGCTGGGAACCCGGCGCAGATACTTTAGTGCCTGGCGAAAATTTAGTTGGTAAAATATAGTAATGAATAGAACGCAGTTGAGCGGAATTGATATGAGAAGTTTTAAAAAGAAATTTCTGAATTCATCTGCGTTCTATTTCTTTTTTCTTTTTGCTGCTTTACTTTTTGTCTCCGGTTGTTCTACTTCACTTTCTTCTATTTACGATTTTGATTATCCGCTTACCGCTGCTATTGCGAAATCAAATTCATCTCAATTACAAATCCAAATTCCTAGGGGATGGATAATAGCCGAAGACAATGCTTATAAAACATCCGAAATATGGCTTGTAAAGGAAGATTATTCCGCTACAATTAAGTTTGAAAAAGTAAGTCTGGATGAAGAGACGATTAAAAGTTTCTCAGAAAATGAACTTGGAAAAATTGCAGAGCTTAACAAGACATTAGTCAAAGCAAGGTTTGGCAAGACTTTCGGCGGTTTCACGAATGAAGAAATTTTTGGCAACACGGCCAGAACATTTTCGGCTTATCAGTATTCGGATGACAAAGGGCAGCAGATTAGAACTGTCTTATTCAAAAACAATTCACAATTCTACGAAGTAACCGCATTTGCGCTAAAATCGGCAAACCCGGCGGAAATCTTTAAAGTCCAAAATTCTGTGCTTGCTTCTGTAAAATAAATCCGAAATTTTGCATTCCGTAAGGCAACATTTTCGCCTTTTAATCATCTATATGTATGAGAGCTCTTTTTTATAGGAAGAAAGTGAATAATTCTTCGCAAAAGATAATTGAGTTTACGCTTGTTTATAACCAGAACAAGAAAAAACTCTACAATTACGCATTCAAAATGTTGTGGGATCAGCCTGCGTGCGAAGACATAATTCAAAATACATTCATTAAGCTCTTTGAGAATCTGGATAAAATTAGAAACACCGACCGAATCGAAGTGTGGCTTTATACCACGGTGCGCAATCAAATTTTTACTCTTTTTAGAAATAAGAAAATTCATGTGGATCAATACTATGTTGAAGATTCGGATGAGCTGGAAATTGATTCGTCGTATAAACTTGCAGAACAATATGAAGAAATGGAGCTGAAAGAAATTGTAATGGCGGAACTGAATAAACTGCCTATTGAGCAGAAAGAGGTTTATCTGCTAAAAGAATATGGCGGATTCAGTTATAAAGAAATTTCGGGAATGATGAATATTGATGAAGAACTTGTAAAGAGCCGTCTTCATAAAACGAGACAAAAACTAATCAAACAAATTTCAAAAGTGCTTATATGAAAAAAACCGCTTCTATCTTGTTGTTTGTTTTATGTCTAACTGCTCTTACGTTTGGACAGACGAATTCTTCTGATTCATACAAAAAGCTTTTTAACGAGGGCAGTTACAAAGAAGCTATTGCTTTCATTACAAAAATAGACAGCAGTAAACGTTCGGCGGAAGACTGGTTTTACTTAGCCCAAAGCTATTATTCGAACAAAGAATTACTTCCGGCAGTAGTTGCTTATAAAAAGGCTGTTGAGCTTAATCCAACTCATAATGGATTTAGATTAAATTACGCGCGTGCGTTAAATGTTTCGGGCAGCACAAACGACGCAATTGAAAATCTGGAACAGATTGTAAAAAATGACAGCACAAGCATTGCCGCGCTTTCCGATCTCGGTTCAATTTACCTTAATACAAAAAAATATACTTTCGCGCGGGAAGTGTACGAAAAAATTCTTGAGCAAAACCACACTGACTTTCTTAGTCATTATTATTTAGCTCTTTCCGTTTATAATATGAACACAACGCAACCGGATACGGAAACCATTCCTAACCATTTAGCTCATTGCTTGATTAACAACCCCCGTTTTACTCCGGCGCGTGATCTTTTGGGAAATTATTATTTCACCAGACAGCAGTACAGAAGGGCATTAGTGGAGTATGAATCATCTTCTTACTACAAACCTACGGAAGCAGAAGCTCATTATAAAATTGGTTTGTGCTTGGAAAAATTAAAACATTACCAAACAGCAATTCCCAGCTATGAAAAGGCGGTTAAGCTTGATTCTACAGTAGTCAATTATCATTCACATCTCGGTTACTGTTACTACATAGAGGGAAAGATGGATTCAGCTGTAGCCGCTTACAGTCGCGCTGCTAAACTTGATAAAGACAATCCAACTGTTTTTCAGAATCTGGGTATGGCATATTTAAGATTGGATTCGTTGGATGCGGCAAAGAGAACGTTTGATTTGGCATTACAAAATTTTGGTGTTACACAGATGGCATTCATTATGAACCAGATTGGCTATATCTATCTAAAGCAGAGCAAGTTTGAAGATGCTCTTGCCGCTTGCGAAAAGGTACTGGCGCTTGAGCCGAACAATGTTTACGCCTCATTTAACATTGCACGTGCTTACGATGAGCAGAAAAAATATTCTACCGCGTTGAAGCTGTACAAAAAAGCTTTGCCTCTGATTAAAGAGGTGGCTTCAATGCAGTCAGATTATAAATACACCCAGAACAGAATTAAAGATTTGGAGAAGTAAAGAGGATTATCATGGAAACAAAAGAATTAATAAATCTTATAGATAAATATTTTGACAACGAGCTCGAAAAGGGAAAAGAGGCGTTCCTCTTTTCATCGCTCGGTATTAACGAGGAAGCACGCGAGTATTTTAAGAAGATGAACACTTTGAGTACCGCTCTTGCCGGTTCAACTGACGAGTTCCCTCAATCTCTCGAAGAAAAAATATTTAAGGGAATTTCAAAACGAAGCCAAAAATTGGAAAACGGTTTTTTTAACCAAAAAGTTTTTACTGCAATTGCCTACTCATTCTCAATAATACTTCTGGCGCTCTCAATTTTCTTTTACTCTAAGTCGGAAGAATACAAAGTTCAGTTCGTTGACTTAACGCGCGAGGTTAGCGAGCAGAATCAAAAAATCAATATGCTAATAAACGCCTTGCCTCAAGTTGATGTGCAAGGACAATACGTACAAGTTAAAACGGTGGTTGTAACACCGCAAAGCTGAGGTGTAAAATGAAACTAAGAATTATGTTGATTGTATTGCTTTGCTTTTCCGTTGGAATTACTCAGCAAAAAGATAAAAAAGTGAAAGCTGATAAAGGCAAATGGGAAGAGTTAAAGGAATATCCCAAACCAATTTCACCAATACAGCCGGAATATCCGCAAGTAGCAAAGCTTGCCGGCATTCAAGGGAAGGTTTATGTAGAAGCAATGATTAGCGAAAAAGGAGATGTAGTTAGTACAAAAATTCTCAAAAGTGACCATGAGACTCTTGAAGGTGCTGCTTTAGAAGCTGTAAAGAGAACCAAATTTGCACCTGGTGTTTCTAAGGATGGTAAAAAAGTTAAGGCAACAGTCGTTATCCCGATGGCTTTTAAGCTGGATGATAAGGAATCAGAATCCAAAATTGTTTCGCCAGAAGTAAATGCGACAGATGATAAAGAAGCAGACCCAGATATAGATGCAAATCTTTCGGTTGAGAAAATGCCAGAAGCATTGAAATGGGTAATGCCTGAATACCCATCTGAGGCTAAACAAAAAGGAATAACTGGGAAAGTATTTGTAAAAGTGCTTGTTGATAAAAATGGAAACGCAAAAAAAGCTGTTGCAATTAAAAGCGAAGCCGAAATATTAACACAGTCTGCTGTTGATGCGGCATATAAAACAAAATTTTCTCCTGCACTACAGAAGGGAAAGCCAATTTCGGTTTGGGTCGTGTTACCCTACAAATTTGCGCTTAGTGAAAAGAAAAAGTAATTATCAAGCGGACTTCGGTCCGCTTTTTTTATCACTTTTTGGATTGCATCGTAAGCATTTCATAAATATGTTTGCCCCAAGTTTTCTTAACCAACAAAAAAAGAGGTAATTGATGAAATCAGTAAAAGCCGTTTTGCTTTTCGCTCTAGCAGCTCTTATCGGGGTAACCAGTTTAAGTTATGCTCAAAAGAAAGGAGATAAATCTCCATTGCCGGTTGGCGGAATGGCCGCAGTAGCAAAGAAAGTAGTTTATCCAGATGAAATAAAAGGAAAAAATATAAAGGGTGATGTACAGGTAATGGTTACGGTTGATTCAACCGGAGCTATATTAGCTACAAGCATTTACAAAGCATTGCATCCGGCTTGCGATTCTGCTGCGGTAAAAGCAGTCCGTGCGGTAAAGTTTAATCCGGGTACAAAAGCCGGTGTTAAAGCAAAGAAAAAAGTAATCATTCCAAT
>JBHEKZ010000317.1:0-3255 GCA_041859025.1 Melioribacteraceae bacterium
TCTCCTCTAATCATTCCAATCGTTTTAAAACCAAACTCACTTCCAGCCGCAGCAGCAGCGTGAATATGATTTGAGAACGCTCCGCCAAAAGTTAGAACGGTATCATATCCATCTTCCTTCGCCTTCATCAAATTATATTTCTGCTTAAACCATTTATTGCCGGAAACATACGGGTGAATTAAATCAAGCCGTTTCATAAAAACCCGAACTGGAACAGGTGTAGGAAACTCGACCGGTTGAAGAATTGCCTTCGATAAATCTATAACTGAATGAAAATCCATCTTTGCTCAAATTCTTGGAAACTATTTTAACAAAGGAAAACTATAAAAGCCACGAACTGGAGACATGAAATGAAAAAGAATAAAATCAATTTTAGAGAAGTTTTGAAGTGGAAAAACTTGAAAAGGTATTTAATTGAATATGGCAAACTGGTTTTAATTCTATTTGTAGTAACGAGTTCTCTGGTGCAAGGTTCGCGGGTTCCGACCCCATCAATGGAAACTACAATAATGACCGGCGATTTTCTGCTTGTTAACAAACTTGCTTACGGTTTAACCACACCCCGCAATATTCCTCTTACTAACATTGCGCTTCCGTTTGCACAATTGTTTAACTGGAACGACCCGAAGCGAGGAGATATTATTGTATTTGAATTTCCCGGAAACCGTGACGAAATAAAAAATGCCAATATAGACAACTATGTAAAACGCTGTGTTGCGGTTGCGGGGGACACTCTGGAAATCAAAAACAAAATTTTATATGTAAACGGAAAACAGTCTCCTATTCCAACACATGTTCAATATGCACGCAATTTTACCTTGCCGGAAAATTTTGTTGAAGGAGAAACTTTTCCAAAAAGTGTTTTGCAAAATGGAGATAACTACAAGCCTCTTGCCGTCCCAAAGAAAGGTGATGTAATAAAACTCACCGAAACTAATATTGAGAAATGGAAAACATTTATTAACCGCGACTTTGAAAAGGAAGTTGTTTCCGTTAGCAACGGAAAAATATTTATTGATGGAAAGGAAGCAATCGAATACAAAGTCACTGACGATTACTATTTTATGATGGGCGACAACCGCGACAATAGTTTGGACAGCAGATACTGGGGCTTTGTACCTCGCAGAAACATTGTAGGTAAGCCAATGATCGCTTACTGGTCGTGGGACAGCAACATTCCAACATCAAACATTTTTGAATTGCTTGCCTCAGTTAGGTTCGATCGAATTGGAAAGCTTGTTTATTAAAAAAGCGTCTTAAAAAAGACGCTTTTTGTTTCACTCATAATTAATTACGGCATAATCATTAACCCATTTGGATGATTCCGGCTCGTCGCCGAAGAAGCTTCCTTTCTTTCCATGTGTTATTGCCCAGCGGTGAATCCACGAAATGCCGTTATTCTTAATAAAGGTATCGGGTGATTTATAAGCCTCATCTTTTAGCGCTTCGTCAAGAGAAACGAATTCATAACTTTTCTTGCGCACCATATCACAAAGTTCGTCAAAGTATTCGGCATTTAGTGCATTTGCGTGAATCAAAAGTGTGTGCGATATATTTCTACCGAACAACGCGGCTGATTGACTTTCCCAGTATTCCAGTTTTAGTTTCATATACTTCAAATAGTCTTCACCAATTCTCAACATCACTTCATAGTTATTTTCCTTTAATGCTTTATCGTATGCTGCGGCATAAATCCATTCTGAGTTGTCTAAAGTTACCGGCGCAATTATATATCCGTGCTCGGTCAAAAAACTGTTTATAGCGTTTTTTGTTTCAAGAGAAAGTCCGGTATGAAGAAACGGATGGCGAAAATAGCGAATTTGTTTTCCGTATGTCTTCATTAGCGGTTTAGTAATTTGTTCGCCACGCAAAATATCTTTTGTAAATTCATCTACGCCGATTTCGTTTGCGCTTTTATGAGAAAAGGTATGATTGCCAAGCTCAAACCCGGTGTTTAACCATTGTTTCAATAGCTCAATCTTATTATTGTCCAGCGTATCGTTCGTATAAAGTTTGCCCTCATTCACAAAACCAATTATCGGTACTTTTTGCGATTTAAGGTTTTTAACTAGCTTGTCTGTTACGGCTTCATTTTGTTCTCTATTATAAGATCCCGCTCTTTGCAGAGGAAGATCATCTATTGTAACGGCTATTTTATTTTGTGCAATCGCCATTGTGCTTATTATTAAAATTAACAGAAGTAAATTTTTATTTTGCTTCATAAGCAACCTTTCCATTAATGATTGTATACAAAACTTTTGTCTTATTGATTTCATCATCAGCGCAGTTCAATAAATCCTTTGAAAGCACAACCAGATCGGCATACTTACCCTTTTCAATGGTTCCTTTTACTTTTTCTTCGAAAGACACATAAGCACCATTTACTGTATAAGATTTTAGCGCCTCCAGCCTTGTCATTTTCTGTTCCGGATAAAAAGTATTTCCATTTCCATCTTTTCTTGTAACCGCTGAGTAGAAACATTCAACCGGATTCACGTCTTCAACCGGAGAATCTGTTCCGTTGCAAATTACTGCACCGCTATTAAGTAGCTTTTTCCAAACATATGCGCCTTCTTTTGCGCGTTTATTGCCCAATCTTACCGGCACAAAACCCATATCGCTAGTACAGTGTACAGACTGCATAGCTGCAATTACTCCAAGCTGTGCAAAACGGGGAATATCTTGTTGCGATAAATGCTGTGCATGTTCTACAGCCCAGCGTAAATCTTTTTTGTCTAGGTACTGCTTAAACTTTTCCTCATACATATTAAGAACTTCTCTATTTCCCCGATCGCCTATCGCATGAATACGCATTTGATAGTTATTAGCGATTGCCAACTCCGCAATCTTTTTAAGTTCTTCAATAGAAGTAACGTTTGAGCCCGTACTTCCCGGCAAATCTGAATACGGCTCCAATAACCAAGCTCCTCTGGAACCTAGCGCGCCGTCTATATATTGCTTGATTGAGCGAACGGTTAAAAAACCATTAGCATATCCTATCATTCTGTACTTGGCTAAATTTTCTTTCATCTTTTGATATTCATCTTGCACTATAACGTTAACCCGAACTGGCAGTTGGCCCTCATCTGCTAACTTTTTATAAATGTCTAATACATCGAATGTTTGTCCGGCATCTGTACAAGAAGTAATTCCTTTTTTCAAGCAATCTTCGGCGGCAAGTTTGGCAATTTTTCTGTAGTGGTTTTCAATTTCTTGTGGTGTACGCTTGGCCAGATATTCATCGTAAACTTTACG
>JBHEKZ010000425.1:0-3045 GCA_041859025.1 Melioribacteraceae bacterium
GTATCATTAATTTTGGGATTTGCAACTTCCTTTATTTCGAACTGTCTGATACCAGTTAGTTGAACTGTTTTCATTCGTTCCTCGAAATATTTTATGAAGCGGGAATAGCAAAACTATTCCCGCAGTTGTACTTATATATACATGTTGATTAGTTGCTCGAACTTTTCTTGTTTACCGCTGATTTGTTTTGGCTCGCCATTCTTTTCTGCAATTTTACACAAATCAACTAAGCCAAGCTTTCCACTTTCGAATGCAGCGCCTTCTCCGTTTTCAAATGATGCATATCTATCTGCGCGCATTTTCTTGTAATTAGACTGTGTTAATATTTTCTCAGCAATTATTAATGATCTCGCAAAGACATCCATTCCTGCAATGTGAGCTATGAATAAATCTTCCGGATCAGTTGAGTTTCTTCTAACCTTAGCGTCAAAGTTAACTCCACCTTTTCCAAAGCCACCAGCTTCTGCAATAACCAGCATTGTTTCTACTAACTCATAAACATTAATTGGGAATTGATCTGTATCCCAGCCATTTTGGTAATCGCCGCGATTTGCATCAATACTACCAAACATTCCGGCATCAGCTGCACATTGTATTTCATGTTGGAATGTATGCCCGGCAAGTGTAGCATGGTTTACTTCGATGTTCAGTTTAAAATCTTTTTCTAATCCGTAATGACGTAAGAAACCGATTACAGTTTCAGTATCAAAGTCATATTGATGTTGAGAGGGTTCCATCGGTTTGGGTTCAATCAAAAATGTTCCGGTAAATCCTTGCGAGCGCGCATAATCTCTAGCTAATCCTAAGAATCTTCCAAGATTATCTTTTTCACGTTTCATTTGTGTGTTAAGCAATGAATTATAACCTTCTCGGCCTCCCCAGAAAACATAATTTTCACCTCCAAGAGCAATTGTTGCATCCAAAGCGCGTTTAACTTGTGTAGCAGCATAAGCAACAACATTAAAATCCGGATTTGTTGCAGCGCCGTTCATATAACGCGGGTTTGAAAATAAGTTTGCAGTTCCCCATAACAATTTAACACCGGAAGCTTTTTGCTTTTCTTTTGCATATTCAACAATTGCCAGCATGCGTTTGTCTGTTTCAGTTATTGAATCTCCTTCGTCAACAACATCGTTATCGTGGAAACAGTAATAAGGAATTCCGAGCTTAGTGATGAGTTCAAATGCTGCGTCCATTTTTTGTTTTCCGCGCGCTACAGCATCACTGCCTTCGTTCCAATCTAATTTCTTTGTTCCTGGACCAAATGGATCTCCTCCTGTCCCACACAGCGAGTGCCAATAGGCTACTGCAAAGCGAAAATAATCTTTCATGGTTTTTCCGAAAACGACTTTGTTTTCATCGTACCACTTATAAGCTAATTGATTCTTAGATTCGGCACCTTCGAATTGAATTTTGCCGATTCCTTTGAAATATTCTTTTTCTCCAATTAAGAAACTCATACACACCTCTTTTTAATATGATTATTAATGCAATGTATTTTCAAGATTAGTAAGCCATTTTGAATATGCCGCTTCGGTTTCAGCAAGAGACTTTTTATTTGGATTAACAATTTCAGTCTTTTTTAGAGATGCGAATGCCTCAGTAAATGAAAAATAAGCTCTGCATCCAACTGCAGCTCCTCTAGCAGCGCCTTGCGCTCCGTCTGTTTCATAAAGTTCTATTACAGCTCCGGTTATATTTGCAAGTGTATCACGGAAAATTTCACTCAAGAACATATTCCCTTTTCCGGCACGGATAACATTTATGTTTAATCCCATTTCTTTCATAATGTCAACACCATATTTAAAGGTGAAAACAATTCCTTCTTGTGCTGCACGGAAAACATGTGCTAGTGTATGGCGATTGAAATCCAAGCCGATAATTTGGCCACCAATGTTTTTGTTTTGCAAGACTCTTTCTGCTCCATTTCCAAAAGGAAGGACAGAAATGCCTTCTGAACCAATCAGTATTTTTGAAGCAAGCTGATTAATTTCATTATAAGACAAAGTTGAGGCAAAGTTTTTACGCAACCACGAATTTTGAATTCCAGTGCCATTAATACAGAGCAGTACACCAAGACTAATTTTGTCCTGTGTATGATTTAAATGTGCAAATTGGTTTACTCGACTTAGTTCATCGTAATTTACTTGGTCAATTACCCCGTAAACAACTCCTGAAGTTCCAGCAGTTGCTGCTACTTCACCAGCATTCAGTACACTAAGTGAAAAGGCATTGTTTGGCTGATCTCCAGCGCGGTATGACACAACAGCATCACTTGAAATTCCTAGTTCTTCAGCTATTGAGGTTTTGATTTTCCCTTGTACGGAAAATGTTGGATGAATTTCCGGCACAAATGATTTTGGAATTCCATAATGCTCAAGAACTTTGACTGAAATCTGGTTTTCTGCAAAATCCCAGAAGATGCCTTCTGAAAGACCAGAAACAGTAGTAGATATTTCACCCGTCAGTTTCATTGCGATGTAATCACCTGGTAACATAAACTTGTGGATTTTTGAAAATACTTCCGGCTCATTCCGCTTAACCCAAGAAAGTTTTGATGCCGTGAAATTGCCCGGCGAGTTTAATAGATGACTTAAACAATACTCTTGGCCAATAGCATTGAATGCACTATTACCAATACTTACTGCCCGGCTATCGCACCATATGATTGATGGGCGTAAAACATTATGGTCTTTATCAACCAAAACTAAACCATGCATTTGATAAGAAATGCCAATCGATTTAATTTTTTGCCCATCTACATTTTTTTCTCGAAGCAATTGCTTCAGAATTAGTTTTGAATACTCCCACCATTTTTCGGGATCTTGTTCAGCAAATCCCGGCTTTGGAGAATTGATAGTCATTTCCTCTTTGGGGTAAAATCCATCGGCAACTACTTTCCCACTTTCAACATCTAGAATAGAAGCTTTTATTGAAGAACTGCCTACATCGAATCCGAGAGAATACATTATAACTCCTAGAATACTTTTTTATAGTGTATAAACTACACTTTTATTTTAAATATCACAATTATATAGTGTCTCT
>JBHEKZ010000526.1:0-3801 GCA_041859025.1 Melioribacteraceae bacterium
GATAATCAATATTGCTAAAGCTGATAAGTATTTGAGCAAAATTCAGAATGCCGGATCTGTATTTATCGGGGCCTATTCACCGGAAAGCGCAGGGGATTACGCCAGCGGAACAAATCACTCGTTACCAACTTACGGCTACGCTAAAGCGATTGGCGGAGTAAGCGTTGAAGCGTTTATGAAATCAATTACTTTTCAGAAACTGACAAAGAAAGGATTGCAGAATATTTCGGGAACAGTAATTAAAATGGCCGAAGCCGAAAAACTAGACGCGCATGCGAATGCGGTAAAAGTGAGGTTGGAAAAATGAAATTAGAAAAACTAGTTAGGCAGAATATTCTAAATCTGAAACCATATACCTCTGCTAGAGAATCTCACTTAGAAGGAATATTGCTGGACGCCAATGAAAACTCTATCGGAAGTGTTGTAGCTTATGATTCACTTGAATTAAACCGTTATCCCGATCCAAATCAGCGTGCGTTAAGGAATTCTGTTTCTGAACTGATTTCCGTTCCTCAAGAAAATCTTTTCTTTGGTGTAGGCTCTGATGAAATAATAGATTTATTCGTTAAAATATTTTGCCATCCGAGAGAAGATGAATTTATTATCTGCGAACCAACTTACGGTATGTACAGAGTTTGCTGCGATACAAACGATGTTGCAGTGAAGAATGTTCCGCTCGATTCTGACTTTGATTTTGATCTGGAAGCTGTAAAGAACGCTGTAACGGAAAAAACTAAACTGATCTTTCTCTGTTCGCCTAATAATCCAAGCGCAAATCTTTTGAGCAAAGAGAAAATTCTTGAGCTTGCCAAAACAAAAGATGTGATGGTAGTTGTGGATGAAGCTTACATAGATTTCACAAATCAGTATGGATTATCACAAGAATCAGTTGTCATTCCAAATCTGGCAGTGATGAGAACCTTCTCCAAAGCGTGGGGAATGGCAGGTGTGCGCTGCGGCTACAGCGTTGCATCAGAATTTGTGACAAAACTGCTTTTCAAAGTGAAAGCGCCTTATAACATCAATAAGCTCACTTCCGATTTCATTCTAAGAGCAATAGCTAATAAAGAGAAGTATTTAAGCTTTATAGATGAGATTGTTAGTGAAAGAAAACGAATAGCCGATGAATTAAGTAAACTCAAAAAAGTTAAGAAAGTGTTACCTTCGGATGCCAATTTTATCTCCTTTGTTGTCGATGAACCTAAAACAGTTTTTTCTTATCTGGAAAGCAAAGGGATAATTATCCGTGACAGAAGCAGCCAGTTGAATTTAAGCGGCTGTTTACGCGTTTCAGTTGGAACTAAAGATGAAAACAGCAAATTTCTAAGAGAATTAAAGAACGCATTATCATGATGAAGAAAAGAACAGCACAGCACAGCAGAAAAACAAAAGAAACAGATATCAAAATTAAGATTGATCTTGACGGCTCCGGTAAAAGTAAAATTAAAACCGGAATTGGATTTTTCGATCATATGCTGGAACAGTTGTCAAAACATTCGAACACAGATATAACAATTGCAGTAAAAGGTGATTTACACATAGACGAACACCATACGGTTGAGGATGTTGGAATTGCGCTTGGCGAGGCGATAAGTTTAGCGCTAGGCGATAGAAAAGGGATTGAGCGTTACGGCTTTATGCTTCCAATGGATGATGCGCTTGCCCAGTGCGCGATTGACCTGGGCGGTAGAAGTTATCTTGCTTTCAACTGCAAATGGAAGAGAGAAACGATTGGTGAGTTCCCGACAGAGCTGTTTAAGGAATTCTTTAGAGGATTGGCTTCCGGATTGCGTGCAAATATACATTTGAAGGCGACAGGAGAAAATGATCATCACAAAGCGGAAGCTATGTTTAAAGCGTTAGCACGGGCGCTTAATATGGCGCTGAAATATGATTCAAGAAACAAGGGCAGTTTGCCCTCTACAAAAGGACTATTATGATAGCGGTTATTGATTACGGCGCGGGAAATGTTCAATCCGTTCTTAACGCGCTTGATGATTTGAAAGTTGATTACAAAGTAACAAACAAGGAGCCGGAGATTTACCGGGCGGAGAAAATCATTTTCCCGGGAGTCGGAGAAGCATCTTTTGCGATGCGTAAACTTCATCTGAATAACCTTGTAACAATGCTAAGAGTAACAAAGAAGCCATTACTTGGAATTTGTTTGGGAATGCAGCTGCTTTCTGAGAAAACGGAAGAAGGAAATACCTGTTGTTTAGCGGCAATACCGGCTACATGTGTAAAATATGATGAAACAAAGGTGAAAGTGCCGCACATGGGCTGGAATCCGGTTACAATTGAGAAAAACTGTTTGCTCTTTGACGGAATTGAGGACAATACACATTTCTACTTTGCAAATTCTTTTTATGTACCGATAAATGAATACACAGTTGCAAGTTCGGTTTATGACATCAAGTTTACTGCGGCAGTACAGCATAACAATTTCTTCGGAGTGCAGTTTCATCCGGAAAAATCGGGAGAGGCGGGAATAAAACTATTAACAAACTTCATAGAAAAATGTTAGCGATACCGGCGATTGATATTTTCTTGGGAAAAGTAACACGATTAAAACAAGGGGATTTCTCGCAGGCAACGTTTTATAACAAAACTCCGCTTGATTATGCAAAGAGTTTCGATGCTATAGGCGCGAAGTGGCTTCATGTTGTTGATCTTGCGGCTTCCAAAAGCGGAATATTTTCCGCTGCGGAACAAATAAGGGGAATCAAAAAATCTACTAAACTGAAAATTGAATTTGGCGGCGGAATAAAAACTTACAGCAATGCCCAAATTGCTTTTGAATTTGGTGTTGATAGAATTGTGATCGGTTCAATTTCCGTAACAAATAAGAAAGATTTTGAATTAATATTGGCAAAGTATGGTCCCGATAAAATTGTAGTTGCAACCGATTCCAAAGATGAAATGATTTTAACTAAGGGGTGGACGGAAAACAGTAAAGTTACTTTATGGCAGCATCTCGATTACTGCACATCGATTGGAATTAAGTATTTTCTCTGTACAGACATCAGGAAAGATGGTACGCTTGAAGGACCTAACAACGATCTCTATAAAAAGATTATGGAATTGCATCCTAAAATAAAACTGATTGCTTCCGGAGGAATTGGGACCGCCGCCGATCTCTGGAAGTTAACTGAATCAAATATATACGCTAGCGTTGTAGGCAAGGCTATTTACGAAAACAAAATATCATTAGAGGAGTTAAAACTTTTTGTTAGCTAAAAGAATTATTCCATGTCTGGATGTAAAAGATGGACGTGTAGTTAAAGGAACAAACTTCGTCAATCTGCAAGATGCCGGCGGCGCAGTTGAACGTGCATACCGTTACTACAACGAGGGAGCGGACGAATTAGTATTTCTTGATATTACAGCAACCGAAGAAAAAAGAAAGACATTGCTGGAACTTGTGCGGGAAGTAGGCAAAGCAATCAGAATTCCATTTACAGTAGGCGGGGGGATTGTAGCAGTTAAAGATATTGAGGCTTTGCTGAATGCAGGCGCGGATAAAGTATCGCTTAACTCATCAATTGTAAAGAATCCTCAGTTAATCAGCGACGCATCCAAGCAGTTCGGTTCGCAGGCAGTAGTTGCAGCTGTAGATGTAAAAACTGTAAACGGGCAGAAGAAAATATTTGTTAAAGGGGGAAAAGAAGAAACCGAACTTTACGGACTTGAATGGTGCAAGCGCGTGTGCGAACTCGGAGCAGGAGAAGTTCTCCTTACTTCTATGGATCACGATGGAACAAGGGGCGGCTACGATATTGAATTTTTGAAACAAGTTGTTGA
>JBHEKZ010000384.1:0-3030 GCA_041859025.1 Melioribacteraceae bacterium
CCCAAAACCAGAAACCAGATATTTATCGCACATTTATTTACATGGCAGCGATTGACAACGATTGATCGCGTCTCAGCCGGTCAAAAGCCCGGTTTTTTCAATTTATTTCCAAAACCAGAAACCAACCATTTTTCACATGATATATAAATCCATTCGTTTGACAACGATTGATCGCGTCTCAGCCGGTCAAATGCCCGGTTTTTTCAATGTATTTCCAAAACCAGAAACCAGATATTTATCACACATTTTCCATAAATCCGAAACGCCAATAATGGTCGGTAATGGCGAATTCGTTTTGGACTACGAATCATGACGTTTGGGATTCGATCGATTTTTGTGATGGGAAATAAATGAACAATTACGTTGGATGGGAGACGCGATTAATCGCGTCTCTACGTGGTCAATTTTACAAATTATTCAATTTTATTCTAAAAAATATTGACCTGTACAAAATTCTCGCGTTTCCCATAAATCCGAAACACCAATAATGGTCGGTAAAGGTGGATTCTTTGCGGACAATGAATCTAAACGTTTGGAATTCGATCGATTTGTGCCGCGGTATTGTATGGTTGATCCCGGGTTGGGTGGGAGACGCGATCAATCGCGTCTCTACTTGGGTATTTCCGGATGTATGGTGAATTCCGGAAGTGATTCGATTATTGTGGTTAGATTCGAATCGTTCGTTCATTTTATGGCACCATGGCGGCCACAAGAATTACATCACCTGACTTCTAGCTGTAGGATCTTGTTGTGATTAGAATTTTCAGTGAAAGGGTTGATAAGTTTTGGCATAGTCAAAGCCCTGAAAGGGCGTAATACGTCAGCGATGGGTGCAGCCCACCGTATGAGAACCCACTATTTACAAGCGCTGAAAGGGTGCAATATCACTATTGAATATTGGAATATCGCAGCGCGTACCTACGATAAATTAAATCCGAGAAATCCAACTAATCCAGTAAATCCGCGGTTCTAATAATGATTGAAGCAGAAAAGCTTTTCGAAGCGCGCAAATGTTTGAATCACGGATTTAGGGGATTACGCAGATTGCACGGATTGATCTATTTTAGTGGATTACTTACGATGTAAAATATGCGAAGCATAAAATAAAATCGGTGTAATCCGAGTATTCTACTAAAACTGTGACTATAACGATTAAGTTTGCAGTAAAGCAGTGTTTTTGCTGGTAATTTCCGGCGAAGTGACACCGTGAAACTAATAGCGAGAAGTGAAAAAACATTGAATACCATTTAATTTGGTATAGTGATAAAAAATGAGTTAGTTTGTTAAGGTTTAGAAATCTACTGAGGCAAAATGGTTTTGTACTCATTATGTACTATTGTAGAAGAACATTATCTGATTGCCAACAGTATCATGGCTTCAACGTAAAACTTTAAAAAACCTTCATGCATGACTAAGAACAGAGTTAGGAAATTAATAGAGTATTTAGATGGCATTATTTTTCAGAAACATAAGGTTGTCATTCTAATTTCAATTGGCTTATTAATTGCCTTTCACAAACCACTCGAAATACTTCTTTCCAATACATTAGTCAAATTTGCATTAAACTTTATCGAATCAGTTTGGTACAATGACATAGTATTTTTAACTATATTGATTCTCTCCTTTTTATTTTTTTTGCACCGTTTTGGAAAATACCGCCCTTCGCCGAATATTGTTTTTTATTTGTTTGTAATGAGCATAATCTATGGTGTATACAGGTACGCTGAAAATATCTGGATTTTTACGTCATTTTCATTTTGTTCAGAATTTAAGTACGCTGATGTTATCATTCTGATAACAATTCTAAATGGGATACTATTTTATACTGTAAATATTACCACAACTCTAAAAAATGATAACCACAGTTTATTTGACGATGAGCCACTTGATTCGCAAAAAAGCGATGATCTTGGATATAGAACATATGCCCGCTTAGTCGCTTCTAAAGTAATGGCTAGTCATTTTGAGAGATCATTCGCAATAGGAATAACAGGTAAATGGGGTGTAGGAAAGACTTCATTTATTAATTTATTGAAAGCTGAGTTAACGGATCAAGAAATCATAGTAATAGACTTTAATCCGTGGTACAGTAATTCACCGAAGGCTATAGTTCAAGATTTTTTTGATACATTTCAAGAAAGCATTAAACCCTTTCATTCATCCATGTCGAGGTTATTAATTTCATACGCGAATAAGCTGGTGTCGCTTAATGACAATACTGTAAACCAAACAATTCAAACGTCAATAAGTGCTTTGGTCGGATTTGACTCATTGGGTCTATTATTTAAAAATGTTAACGACGCACTTTTGCAAATTAATAAGAAAATTGTCGTTTATATAGATGACCTGGATCGTCTAGACAAGGATGAAATTATTGAAGTAATTAGATTGATAAGAAATACTGCAAATTTTCGTAATACATTTTTTATTGTTTCATATGACAGAAACTACGTTGTAAGTGCTCTCGCAGACCATAATTCTTATAAACGAGAACATTTCTTAGAGAAAATATTTCAACTAGAAATTGCACTCCCATATTTTGACAAAAAAGTTCTGAGAGATAAACTTATTGAGAAACTTGTTCTTCAACTTCCTCCGGAATTCCACATAACTATTAAGGAAACAATAGTAAACTCGAATCCGCTAATAAATGAATGGCTTGAAAATTTGCGGGATGTTACAAGGCTTGCTAATGCATTAGTTTTAAATCTAACTAACATAATAAATGATGTAGATATTAATGATTTCGTTAAATTAGAATTACTTCGTACGAAGTATCCCTCGGTTTATGAGCTGCTGCACAAGAATAAGGTAGAAATTTTAGAGCTTTCTGATGAATTTGGTGAAAAAGGCCATTACACCCTTAGAAAATATGAAAATAGAACTAACAGTTCTCAAGGACAATCTACAGAAAAAATCTTTAGAACAAATTTGGAAAAGTACTTATGTGAAAATTACCTTGAACTTTCAGTTCCAGTCATTGAAATTTCGAAAATAATAGATTTTGTAAATAATATCTTTCCGCGGCAG
>JBHEKZ010000415.1:0-2953 GCA_041859025.1 Melioribacteraceae bacterium
TTAAAACCATTTACCGGGCCTCTTCAAGAATATGACTGGACATCTGTTACGCCTAAGCTTTCTGCTCAATATAAATTCATGGATAATCTTAGCGCGTATGCTGCTTACAGTCAGGGATTCCGCGCAGCTACATTAGATGATCTCACGCGCCCGGGATTAATAAAGTTAGGTTTCAAAAAAGCCAATCCAAATTTGAAACCGGAAAAAATCGAGAACATAGAACTTGGTGCAAACTTAGATGTTGATCAAAAATTTTACATTATGCCAAGTGTTTATTATATGACCGGCAAAGACTTTATGTATTACATTAATACCGGAAATACTGTTAGCGTAAGCGGCAAAAACAGACCAATCATAATAAAAGACAATATTACAAAAGTGCGTTTTGTTGGCGGAGATGTTGATGTTAAATATTTTGTTACAGCTAACCTAAATTTGTTTGCAAACTATTCTTACACAAAAACTAAAATACTCGGTTTTGTTGGTAACACCGCGCTTGAAGGAAAAGAACTAACATACACACCAAATAGTTTGGCAAATATTGGGGTAACATATCTTAATGAATACGCAAATGCGAGCATGAATGTACATTATCAAAGCAAACAGTTTTTGAATGACGATAACAGTGCAAGTGATGTGTCCGGTAATAGTATGATTATCGACGCGACGGTAACTTTTGATGCTAAACTTTGGAAGAAACTTTTTGATGTTGTAAATATTTCCTTGGAAGTTCAAAATTTGTTCAACAAACAAACATTAGCAACTTATGATAGAATTTCGATTGGTAGAATGATTACCGGCGGAATTTCTGTAGAACTATAAAACGGAGATGAAATGAAGAAATTATTTGTAATTATATTGTTTGCTTATGCAATTGTTTTTGCACAAGAGAAAACAGAAACTTCCCCCAGTTTTTTTGATGATTCGGAATTAAAAGAGTACTCTCTTCAAAGTATTTTAGTTGATGGTGAAGTCGAAAATCCAGGCTCGGTTGATTTACAAATGTTATCAACAAACGGTTTCCCAACTAAAATAGTGGTTTATGGAAAAGATAAAAATAAATTCGTCGGTTCATATTTTGTCAGCGGATATTCTTTGTTCGATATAATCAATCAAAAGAAGGTAAAGAAAGCTAACGAAGCTGAATTTAAACCCGCCGTGGATTTATATGTAATAGTTGAAAATGACAAAGGTGAAAAAGTTGTATTTAGCTGGGGTGAATTGTTTTATTCGAAGAATAATTATAGAGCAGTCATAGTTAAAACTATTAGAGCAATAAATCCATCGAAGATGAAAATGAAATGGCCTTTGCCGGAAACAACGGTTTTAGTTTGCGGGGATGACGCTTTTAATTTTCGATCAATTAGTAATCCTACAAAAATCACTGTGAAATCTTTTGTCGGTAATTATTCTAAAGAAAAGGTTAAAGAAATTTATACACCAGAGTTTTCGCTTATTAGTAGCGATGCAAATGTAACAGTAAAAGGTATTTCCGGAATCGAGAAAAGAAAATTTCGTGGACTGGGTTATGGACATGGAATGGGTTGGAAAGGCACAGAAGAAGTTGAAGGACTTGTTTTAAAAGATGTGATGAACAAATACTTTACAGTAGATGAAAAACAGATTGCTTCGACAATACTTTGCGCTTCGGCAAAAGATGGTTATAGAGTTACATATAGCTTAAGTGAAATTATTAATAGAAATGATATGAACGATTTTCTCTTGATTGAAAAAAATGACTCAAAAGAAGAAGGTAAATACAATTTATTTGCCACACCTGATTTCTTTGTTGACCGTAATGTCCGTTCGGTCGAAAAGATTGAAATTCTCAATGTGAAATAAAAGGTAGTTGAATGATTACTTACGAACAAGCTCTCGAAATTGTTAAGGCAAATCTTCACTTACTCGGCACCGAGAAAGCAGAAATGATGGAAAGCCTTAATCGTGTTTTGTGCGAGGATGTGTTTTCTGATATGAATATGCCTCCGTTTGATAAATCAGCAATGGATGGCTACGCCTGCAGAAAAGAAGATATTGCTAACGAGCTTGAAGTAATCGAAACAATTCAAGCCGGTTATAAACCAAATTTGAAAATTGGTAAAAACCAATGTGCGAAAATTATGACCGGCGCTATGATTCCCGAAGGAGCTGATTGTGTAATTATTGTTGAAGAGGTTGAAGAGATTTCACCGAACAAAATTAGATTTAAGAAAGAGAAAACTTCTGCCAACATTTGTTACAAAGCTGAAGATGCTGTGGTTGGTCAAAAGCTACTGGGAAAAGGAACAAGAATAACAGAAAAAGAAATTGCTTCTCTTGCGCTCACTGGTTGTGTAAATCCGATGGTAAGCGTAAAACCAAAAATTGGAATAATTACAACCGGCGATGAAATTATTGAGCCCCAAAATATTCCGTTGGAATCTCAGATAAGAAATACAAATGCGTATCAGCTGATTGCACAATGCAAAAATTTCGGCTGCGAGGTAACTTATTACGGAATTGTAAAAGACGCGGAAGCTGAAACAACAGCTGCTATACAAAAAGCTAAAGAAGAAAACGATTTGATTTTGTTAACCGGCGGCGTTTCGATGGGTGAGTTTGATCTTGTACCGGCAATTCTAAAAAAAATCGGTTTTGATTTGTTGTTCGAAAAAGTTGCGGTTCAGCCGGGCAAACCAACTGTATTTGGAAAGTGTGAAAATACTTTTGTGTTCGGCATGCCCGGAAATCCGGTTTCTTCTTTTATCGTTTTCGAATTCTTTGTTAAAGAATTTTTAGCCGGTATGATGGGATTGAAAGATTATTTTATTACACTCAAATTAGAAATGGATTTTGATTTTCAACGTAAACGTGCTGAACGACTTGCGCGTGTTCCGATTAGAATAAATGCGGAAGGAAAAATCGAACAAATTAATTATCATGGTTCGGCACATATAAATGCAATTGCTTTTGC
>JBHEKZ010000107.1:0-4019 GCA_041859025.1 Melioribacteraceae bacterium
TTTGAGAAAAATGATCAGAGAACAATTATTAGCTCACCATGTCCGGCTGTTTATAATTATATCGAAAAGTATTTTGAAGAATTAGTACCGAATCTCGCACAGGTAGTTTCGCCAATGATTGCAATGGGACGCTACCTAAAACAAAATTATGGAAAAGACAAAAAAGTAGTTTTTATTGGACCTTGTCTGGCGAAGAAAAGTGAGTACATCGATCCAGAGGTTGAAAATGCAATTGATGCTGTTCTTACTTTCAAGGAATTGAAAGACATTTTACGGTTTAAGAATGTTAATTATGATGATCTTTTAGAATCTGATTTTGATGAACCTCATGCATACTTAGGCAAATCATTCCCATTAGTAGGCGGATTACTCAAGACTGCAAATATCAACGAAGATATTTTGCACAAGGATATAATTGTTGTAGAAGGCAGAACAAAAGTAACAGAGATTATACAAGAAATTGCAGGTGGAAATCTCAAGTCGAAATTTGTCGATATTCTATTTTGTGAAGGCTGCATAAATGGTCCAGCAATAGACTCGAATTTGAATTACTATTCTCGACGAGAAAAGGTAGTCGGATATATCAACGACACAATAAATTCTTTTGATAAACGGGAATGGCAGAGCAATATTTTCAATGCAAGGGATATTAAACTGGATAGAACATTTGCCGCAAAGCCGCAAAGAAGACCTATGCCGAGTGAAGATGAAATTACGGAAATTCTGACACGTACAAATAAATTAACCAAGAATGATGAACTAAATTGCGGATCGTGCGGATATCCTACTTGCAGAGAGTATGCTGTTGCTATTGCAAAGGATTTGGCGGAAGAAGATATGTGTCTTCCTTATTTGATAGATAAGCTTGAAGCTGCAAATCTTGAGATAAAAGAAACGCAGGAACAATTACATAGTGCCGAAAAACTAGCTTCGATAGGCCAGTTGGCTGCCGGTGTAGCTCACGAAATAAACAATCCGCTCGGATCGATAATGCTTTATGCTTCAATGCTGAAGCGAAAACTTGAAAAAGCCGGTTGCGACAATCAGAACAGTGAAGATTTAGCTTTGATTATGGAAGAAGCAACCAGATGTAAAAACATAGTTTCAAATCTTCTAAACTTTGCCCGACAAGGCAAACTGCGTATTTCGAAAATAGAATTGTCAGAAATTGTTAAGGGTATCATTTCTACATTCAGATTAAACCCTGACAATGAGAATATCTCTTTCAGTGTTAATGAAATGACTAACGATTCGAATATTGGCGGTGACGGAGATCAGATCAAGCAAGTGTTTATTAATCTTCTTGTTAATGCTATTGAAGCTGTAGAGGGATGTGAGAAGAAAGAAATTACGATAAATATAAAGCGCGATGAAGAATATTTGATTGCCGAAATAATTGACAGCGGTTGCGGTATTCCCGGAGATAATCTCGGTAAAATTTTTACACCATTCTTCACTACAAAGAAAATGGGTAAAGGAACCGGTCTTGGGCTAGCAATTACGTATGGAATTGTGAAAATGCACCAAGGTGATATTCGCGTTAAAAGTGCCGATGGAAAAGGAACTACTTTTACTATAAAATTCCCAGTGAAATTAAATACAAATGTTTTTGTGAATTAAAAGGAAAAAATGAAATGGATTTAGCAAATGTAAAAAAAATCTTGCTTGTTGATGACGATATTGATTTATTAGAACAGAACAAAATGCTGTTGGAAGCAAAAGGTTTTCAAATTGTTAGTGCAGAAAGTGCAGAAGACGGTTTCAAAGTATTTCAGAAAGAAAAACCGGACGCGGCAATTATAGATTTAATTATGGAGCAAATGGATTCCGGATTTATACTTGCATACAAAATCAAAAAGACTGCACACGGCAAGCAAATGCCGGTTTTTATCCTTACTTCTGCTACTTACGAAACCGGTTTTAAATTTAGCGCATCTACAACGGAAGAGAAAGAGTGGATTAAATGTGATGGTATCTTGAATAAGCCGGTTGTAGTTGAAGAACTTTTATCAAAGCTGGAAGCTTACGAGGTTGTTTCAAAAAGCAATTAACATTATGTGAATAAATGGCCGTAGAAGTTAAGAAAGCTTGTATCCTTATTGTTGATGATGAAAAAGGTTTACGAATTGGAACACAAAGATTACTTGAGGATGAAGGATACGAAGTAGAATCCGCTGATTGCGGTGAAGAGGGAATTCGTTTAGGCAAATCAAAGGAATTTGATGTTGCCATTATTGATTTAAAGATGCCGGATGTAGATGGTCTGGAAGTTCTGAAAGAAATCAAAGGCGCATACCCTAACACAATTTGTTTTATTGCGACTGCTTACGCTAGTTACGATACTGCTATACAGTCAACTCGTTTAGGTGCTTATGGATACATACCAAAACCATTTACACCGGAAGAACTAATTTATCAAGTTGAACTTGGTGTAAAACAAAGGCAACTGATTGTAGAAGCTCTTCGCTTGAAACAAGAGCGCGAAGAGCAGCTTCTAGAACTTGCTTCTGAAAAATCACGCCTTAATACAATAATTAAAGCAATAAGCGACGGTGTTCTTGTAATAAATAAGAACATAGAACTGGTATATTTTAATTACGCCGCACTACGCTTTCTGAATATTCAAAATGTAAAGATTGGTCAGAAATTAGATGAGAAACTTCCAGCGCAAATTTCGGAGATCATTGAAAAAATAATTAACAAAGAGAAAATTTTATTAAAAACGTATACAACTCAAATTGAGATAGTTCCAAACAATGAATTGATTATAGAAGCTGCCTGTACACCGGTTCCAAATCCGGATGGCAGTCTTGCCGGTGTTGTAATAATATTAAGCAATGTAACACAGTTCAAAAAGATCGAATTGATCAAAAACCAATTCGTTTCTATGGTTGCTCATGAACTTAAGACTCCACTTGCTGCAGTACAAGGATTTATAAATATCATATTAGATGATTCGCTAAATGTTGATAGGGAAAAACAGAAGGAATATTTGGAACGATCAACTATTCGTCTTAAGAGCCTTAAGGATTTGGTGAATGATCTTCTGGATATTTCTCGCATGGAATTAAAAACAAAGCAGCGTGAGATAGAAGATGTAAATATTACGGAAACGCTAAAGAGCACACTGCAATTACTCGAATTCGAATTAAAGAAAAAAGAAATTGCAGTCGATACAAATATTCAAGAAAACCTACCTACAATTAAAGCTGATGTAAGTGAAATAACCCGTCTGTTCACAAATCTGATTAGCAATGCTATCAAATACAACAAAGAAAGCGGTTCTATATACATTATTGCGCATCAAGAGAATAATTATGTCTGCATAAAAATCCGTGATACCGGAATTGGTATGAAGCCGGAGGAGAAGGACAGATTGTTTAGTGAGTTCTATCGCGCAAAAAATGAAAAGACCCGTGGTATTAGTGGTACAGGTTTAGGATTATCAATAGTTAAAAAAATTGTCGAGTCGTATTACGGTAAAATCGAAGTTGAATCTGTATTCGGTTACGGAACTACGTTCACAATTCACTTACCCATAAATCAGAACTAAAAGGAGAAAGCTATGGCGCTAATAGCTATTATCGACGACGATCCGGATATTCTGGACGCCAGCTCGCTTGTGCTCAAGTCAAAAGGATACGATGTTGTAACTGCATCAAATCCAACTGACGGCTTTAAAATTATTACTGAAAGAAAACCGAGCTTAATTATTCTCGATGTTATGATGGACGAACCGGATGACGGTTTCTTTCTTGCTCAAAAGCTAAGGAGAGAAAACATTCAGACTCCGATCTTAATGTATACTTCTGTTTCAAAAGCAATCGGAATGGATTTCAACAAGAGTGAAATGGTTCCTGTTGATGACTTTGTTGAAAAACCAATTTCGCCGGACGAGTTGGTTGCAAAAGTTGAGGCACTACTAAACAAAGTAGGGGAGAAGAAATAATGCTAGTACTAGAAAAAAATGCAATGACCGAAGAAATTGAACTGCTTGTTAAGAAGCACGGAAATTCTCG
>JBHEKZ010000130.1:0-7182 GCA_041859025.1 Melioribacteraceae bacterium
CTTTTATGCAAATGTACTGCCGATGATGTACTTATAATTAAAAACGGGTTTGTAACCGACACCAGTTATTCGAATATTGTACTAAGCAAAGGTTCAAAATTCTTTACGCCGGATACATTTTTACTTAACGGAACAAAGCGGCAGAAACTTCTGGATGAAAAAATTATTGAGCAGACTAAAGTCACAGTCGCAGATATTACCGGATATGAAAGAATATTTATTATAAATTCGATGATGGATTTGGAAGGACAGTCCGGAATTCCGGTTGCAAACATTAAGGGATTATAAACATAATGAACAAAATTAAAATTGCATGGAGCCTGCGTATATTTCTTGCACTAGTGTTTTGTTTTTCGGCATACTCTAAATTAGTTGCGCCCGGCTTAATTGAAATAATTCTGGTTGAACAAGGTTTCAGCACAACTCGTGAAGCAGTTGCAGTATATGTGCGTTTGCTGATTGGGCTAGAACTTGCGCTCGGCTTGCTTTTTCTTCAGCCGAATTTTTTAAAGCGAATTGTTGTCCCCGCTTCATTCTTGTTCTTGGTAGGTTTTACTGCTTATCTAACTTATACTGGCTTTGTTCTTGGCGATAAAGATAACTGCGGCTGCTTTGGCGAGATTCTCAAACTCTCTCCGGTAGAATCAATTGTAAAAAACATTATTCTGATGATTCCGGTTGTAATTTTGTTTTTGTTGCTTAAAACGGAAAAGAAAATCATTTGGATTCCGGCGGCGGTTACGGTTATCGCAGTAGGATTTGTTTTTGCTGTTAGTCCAATTAATTCCGCAAAGGATTTTAAGTTTGGTTCTTACACAACATTTATTGGCGCGGGCCGCGTGGATTTATCTTCCGGCAATAAATTACTCGCAGTCTTTAACACCGAATGCGATCACTGCCAGGCCGCCGCAAAAAGTTTAGCCGAACTTAAATCAAATCGTAAGTTTCCCGAAATGTATGTTCTTTTTTTCACCGAAGGAACTGTTTCTGTCGATTCATTCAAAACGCTTACTCATTCGGATTTTCCTTATAGAATGATTCAAACAAGAGAATTCTTCGATCTAATCGGCCAGTCGCCGCCAAGAATTTATTGGCTGCAAAATGGTGCGATAAAAGAGAAGTGGGATAACAATTTTGAAAGCAATGTAAAGAAAGCATTTTCTGTTAATTAGGTTTTAATAAGTTGCATAATGTCATTCCCGAATGCTCTATCCTAAACCGTGCAACCAAACTTCTTCAGTCATTCCCGAAAGTTTCTATCGGGAATCCCGTGTAGGTGAGGCTAATTTTTTTTTACGGACTCCTTGCCTTTGCAGGAATTACATTGCTTTATCTGCGCTAATCTGCTCAATCCGCGTACTCTGCGTTCTATTTCTTCCTCAAAACCTCATTTTTACTTCATTTTCGCCATTACTACGTTTTTTCCGGCATTACTGCGTTTTCTCGTCTCATTACTGGACTTTTCCCGCCGTTACTATAAAATTCCTCTCATTACTGAGATTTTTCGGCCTTCACTATAAAATTTTGTGCGTTCCGCCACTTCATTTCCTCATTTCTAAGGTTTTTCCCCTCGTTACTACAAAAATTCTCCTATTACTAGAAAATTTCCGCCATTACCAAAGTTCATTTTGCCTTTCCGGTAAACAGTTTCTTGTTCTCGTAAATCAAAATTCCTTTGCTTTAAATGCGCTTATAGTTTCCGCACAAATTGCTTAATGCGGCAATCACATTCGTAATTTCTAAAGTGAAGTAGAATTATAGTTTGTTTGAAGAGCATACCATAAAAAAATGTTAAGCGTTACTAAATAAGTCCCCTAAAATTAGATACAAAAAACCCCGCTCGTTGGCGGGGTCGTTTGTTTTACAACTGTATTTTCTTTTCAACTTCTTCGGCAATGTCCGGACTGATCAGCATTCTGCCGCAAGACTCGCAAGAGTAAATTCTTTTGTTGGATTTTATTTCAAGCTGTCTTTGTGGTGGAACTACGTTGTGGCAGCCGGAACAAGCAGAACGGTTAATGAAAGCTATCGCTCTTCCGCCCAAAGCTTTACGCACTCTCATGTAGGTGTTGTAATCCGGTTTCTTAACCTTGTGAGCAATCTTATCGCGTTTGTCTTTTAATCTAACTTCTTCGCGCTCGTTAGCTTTGATAATTTGTTTCAGCTCGGCTTCTTTTTCTTTTAAATCTTCCGTTAATTTTTCCAGCTGCGGCTGAACTTCTTTGATCTCCACTTTTAACTTTTCAACCAGTTCTTCAAGAGCTTTGGTCTCTGCTTCTAACTTGCCTATTTGCTCTTCTGCGTGATCTATCTCTTTTGTAAGAGCATCATATTCTTTGTTGTTTCTTCCCTGATAAAGCTGAGCTTTGAATTTTTTTAGGTTTGCTGATAAGCGCTCAACATCATCATCGTTCTGTTTGCGTTTTTCAAGTGAACCTTTCTTTTCTTCCTCTTTTGCTTCAACTTGCTCTTCCAGCGATTGTATCTGAGATTTCAACTCATTAACTGCTGCCGGAAGATCTCCCCGTAATTCCTCCAATTCGTCAAGCTGGTTATCAATTAACTGCAGCTCAAATAGTGTGGAAAGTCGTTCGATCAATTTAGACTCCTTATTGTTTATAAAACTTAACCGGGTTAGTTGAACCCGAATACTTGAAAACTTTTACTCTGTCTTCAAGCTCATCTTCTAAAAATGTTTGAATCTTTTTCTCTACCGCATTAAGAGAGAATATTTCAGTCTCGTAATGTCCGGCATCTATAAATAAAATTTTTCCTAAAGCATCATGGTATTGATGATATTTTACATCTGCCGTAATAAACGCATCGGCGCCCTGAGCAATAGCTTTGCCTAACAAATCCGCCCCGGCTCCGCCGCATACGGCAACTTTTTTAATTTTTTTGTTTTTTCCATCGCTGTATTTGAAGTTCTTTATCTTCAAGCTTTTGCCAACATGCAAAAGGAAATTCTTCTCGGTCATCTCGGAATCAAGTTCACCGATAGCGCCGGCGCCGTAATTCACATTTTTATTTTTTAAAGGAATAACATCGTAAGCCGGTTCTTCATAAGGGTGAACCTTTAACATAGCGTTAAGCACTTTATTCAAATTCCACGAATCAACTATGGTCTCAATTCTGGTTTCGTTAACACTCTCAAAGTTTTCCTTTTTTCCCAGCACCGGATTTGATTTCGCGGTTCCGCGGAAAGTACCTTCGCCGTTCATTCTAAAACTACAGTTCTCATATTCGCCAATTCTTCCGGCTCCGGCAGCAAACATTGCTTCGGCAACTTCATCAGCTTTTTCGAACGGAATATAGACCGCGATTTTAAATTGATTCGATTCTGCATTCTCCAGGAATTTTATTCCTTTTAGCTTTAATGCATGAGCTAGCTGATAAGAAACGCCTTCTTTTGTAAAATCTAAATTTGTATGAGCTGAATAAAGAGTGATGTTATTCTTAATGAGTGCTTCGATGAGTTGTGCTTGTAAGTCTTTTTCTGTATCTAATCTTTTGATCGGATTGAAAATGAATGGGTGATGAGTGAAAATCAAATTGCAATTTTTATGAACAGCTTCTTTTAGGACTTCATTATTAAGCTCGAGGCTTAACAGTATATTTTTCAGCTTTACCGCCTTCGAGCCTACCTGGAGTCCGACGTTATCTCGGTCCCAAGCGGCGCCCGGTGGTGCCCAATATTCCAGATATTTAATTAGATCACCTGTTGTCATAATAAAAAAAATGCACTCCGGTTAAAATGGGGAGTGCATTTACGTCTCACAAACTTCTGAGAAGCGCGGTCTTTAACTTTATATCGATTTTTTTAGAAAAATTACTCATATATTTGATCAAAATATATCATTATTAGCCTTTAACATCAAGAGAAGCCGAAATTAGATTTTAGTTTCTTCAACCCAATTTCCATCTTCCTTAATTATTCCAATCAGCTCGTCCAGAGCGTTTTCCGAGCCAATACTTCGTTTTACGATCTCTTTCCCTCTATAAAGGGTAATTTTACCGATTCCGGAACCAACGTATCCATAATCTGCGTCTGCCATTTCTCCCGGTCCGTTAACAATACAGCCCATAATTGCAATTTTTACACCTTTGAGGTGCTCTGTCCGTTTACGGATTTTATTGGTTACTTCAACAAGATCAAACAATGTTCTTCCGCAAGAGGGACAAGAAATGTATTCTGTTTTGGAAATCCTTGTCCTGCAAGCTTGCAAAATTCCGAAAAGTGTTCTGTTTATAAAACTTTTCGAAAGATTTGATTCAAGCCAAACGCCATCTCCAAAACCATCAATTAGCAGCGCACCAAAATCTGTTGATGCGAACAACCTTGTTTCTTCTTCTTCGTTTGAATAAGAACGCTTTATTATAACCGGATTTTTTATGTTCAGTTTGACCAGTTCTAAAAATATTCTCCGCTGTTCCGCCATTCCATGTAAATTCTTTGTAGTTACAACGTAGACCAAAGATTTATCATTTGTAAAAGTGGAAAGCAGGGAGTTGAGAGTAGAGTCGATATTTAATTCTACAAAGTTCAGAAAAAATGATTTTGCTGAAGACGCGGCATACTTGTCTAACGAATCGAAGTATGGAAAACCTTTTAATTTGTTCTCGAGTGAATTCCATTTCTCGAAATTATAAATGAGTTTTAAATTTATCGGTGGATCAAATGGTAAATCGTTATTGCCGAGAAAGAGAAGATCGCAAGCTGTATCTCCTATGTTCCATTTGTCAGTAATTTCATCATAAGAATAGCCAACTTCTTTCAGCGCTTCTTGATTTTTTATTTCAGCAAAACTAAAATCCGCAATAACCTTTGGAACTGTTGCCCCTCCGATTCCGGCTACTTCAAAGCTTTCACGTCTGTTATAATTAAATGCATCTTTAACAGATTCTTCAATCTCCGGAATGGGCTGATGTTTTTCTCTTTCCGTATATCTTGATGCAAGCGAGATTGCTACCGGCGCTTCAAACTCGGGGTCTTCTGTTAGCGAAACTCTTATTGTATCTCCAATTCCATCTTCGAGCAGTGTTCCAATTCCAACTGCGGATTTAATTCTCCCATCTTCTCCATCACCGGCTTCGGTAACTCCAAGATGAAGCGGATAATTCATGTTTTCTTCATGCATCTTTGCAATCAGCAATCTGTATGCTTGAACCATCACTTGTGTATTGCTTGCCTTCATGGAAAGAACAATGCTGTGGTAATTTTCATCTTCGCAGATGCGGAGAAATTCTAAAGCTGATTCAACCATGCCAAGCGGTGTATCTCCATAGCGGCTCATTATTCTGTCGGAAAGTGAGCCGTGGTTAGTTCCTATCCGCATTGCAGTTCCATACTCTTTACAAATTTTCACTAACGGAGTAAACCGCTCGCGAATTCGCTCTAACTCTTCTTGATATTCGGCATCAGTATATTCTATTGTCTGAAATTTTTTCTTGTCAACGTAATTGCCCGGATTAACACGAACCTTTTCAACAATCCGAGCGGCTAACTCCGCAGCGTTTGGAGTAAAGTGAATGTCTGCAATAAGTGGCGCGTTGTAGCCTCGGCGTCTTAATTCATCTTTAATGTTTCGTAGATTTTCAGCTTCCTTCAAACTTGGGGCTGTAATACGAACATACTCGCAGCCCGCATCAATCATTCTTATAGATTGCTCAACCGTTCCAATGGTATCTAATGTATCAGTTGTGGTCATTGATTGAATTCGAATTGGATTTGTTCCTCCAAGAGGAAGATCACCTATTGAGACTTCTCTTGTTAAGAGTCTGCTGTAATTTGTAAGACTGTTACAGTATTTGTTGATTTTTTCGAAGGGCATCTTTTTCATTATTTATTTCTATAAACAAAGCATTGTTGCGATTAGTTCTGCAAGAATGAATTCTTGGAAAGCTCGTGTAAGAATGTTTTGACAAATTCTCCGGAAGAAGCCGGATCTTGCCCGGTAATAATATTTTGATTCTTAACTACCGGGGAGTTCAAGAAAATAACTCCTTCTCTTTCCAGTGCCTTTCTATCGTCAACGAAACATGTTGCCGGTTCTGTCAATAATCCGGCTTTCGCCAAAATCACCGGAGCGCAGCATAGTGCACCAACAGGTTTCTTATTTAATACAAAGCGCTTTGCAATATTTTGAAGAGTTAGATTATTCCAATATTCACGCGTTCCGCTTCCCCCAATGATTATAAATCCCGCGAAATTACTTTCATGTACATTGAATAACTGAACATCATTCTTAACTTTTAAGCCGTTTGAACCAATGCAAAGAAAGGAAGCATCGCTTACGATAAACGCTTTTAGTCCGGCAGTAGTTAGCGAATTGGAAACAATAATAAACTCATGCTCGTTAAAATTTTGAGCGGGGAGAAAAAGAAGTATACTTTTATTTTTGTGTTGTTGGGTTGTCATACTCATTACGGACAAAATTACAAAGATTATTCGGAACGACCAATTTGACGAAGGTTTGGAATAACCGGATAAATATCTAATTTCGAGATGGCATTTCAACAGAGGCAGTTAAATCCAATAATGCGTATTTCTGAGACCAAAATAGATGAAGTTCGTAACGCGTCAGATATAGTTGATGTAGTAAGCGGATATGTGCAGCTGCGTAAGCGGGGAAAGAACTTTATCGGACTCTGTCCGTTTCATCAAGAAAAAACCCCTTCGTTCACGGTAAGTGAGGATAAACAGATTTATCATTGCTTTGGCTGCGGCAACGGCGGCAATGTTTTTAAGTTCTTGATGGAGTTCAAAAATATTTCATTTGTTGAGGCAATTGAAGAAGTTGCAGATCATGTAGGAATAAAAATTCAGTATGACGAAGCTCAGAACGATCAGCAGAATGAGCTAGAAGTATTCTACGAAATAAATGTATTGGCCGCACGTTTCTTCTCCGAGCATCTTTCTAAAAGCAGCGATGCCGAAATAGCCCGCACATATTTAAAGCAACGGGGAATTAAACCGCAGACACAAAGAAGTTTCGGAATTGGTTTTGCTCCGTTCGGCTGGGATAATTTCTTAAATCATGCAAAAGAAAACAAAGTTGATCTTGCAAACGCAAAACATCTCGGTTTGATTGATACTAACGAACGAGGCGAATATTACGATAAATTCCGCGCGCGCGTTATCTTTCCAATTTTTTCTCCAAATGGAAGAGTAATTGCTTTCGG
>JBHEKZ010000218.1:0-6287 GCA_041859025.1 Melioribacteraceae bacterium
TAAACTTATTAAACTTATTTTATTCGTGATCTCTTTTACTCTTTTCTCATTTAGTCCATAAGAAGTCCCGAAGATTTTAGTGTTTTTATTTGCGTCATGGTTGATGTTAAGTAGATCAATGTTCTCTTGATTGAATCCAAATCCTAGGAAAAAAATACGAGAAGCGTTAGCAATTAAGTTTTTAACTTCACTTAAATCCAAACTGCTTCTTTCGCCAATAGTTTTAATTGTTTTGGCATTATTAACTACTGTTTTATAATCCGTTTGAAAAAAATCTTTACTACCTAATTGATAATTGGCTGGAGAAATAAAGCCTACCTCCCCAAAAACATGTTTAATCTTTATGTGACTTATATACTCTGAGGCTTTATCCCATTCTATCCCATACTTATACTTTAGGCTAGTTAGCAATTTATACTCAACTAACCTATCATAATTGAATGTTATAAAGTTAATTTTGCGGTCGGAAAGATGTTGGGGGTCATTAATGCCCTCTATTAGCTTACTAAAAAGAATAGGATACCAGTCGTCTTTGTTAAATTCAATATTCCATGATGATAAATATTCCACATCAGATTTTTGTATATAAAGTGCAATAGCTTGTTTTCCAAAATTGACATAGGATTCATTATTGCAAGTATGTAAGAAATAATCAATAAGTATGTCGTCTGATTTATCAAAAGCATAAGCAAACCCTTTAATAAATGAACTGTTTGGAAGATATTTCCTTTCTTCTGGGAAGAGTGAATTATGAAAATCAACAACAAACTCTTTAATTATAAGTCGTCTTAATTCGCTACCAGTTGGATAACCATACGATGCAGATGCCCCGGCTCCAAGGATGAATAAAGTGTTTTCTGTAATCATAAAGCCCCTTAATTTCTACCATGACGGAAAAACTTCTGTCGCGGAGTGGTCCGCGACAGCGCATAGAAAACTTAATGAGGCAATACTTTAGAAATACCAATACCCGGACTGTCATTCAAAGTTACTCTGCCGTCAATAACTTTAGTTCCAACAAACGGATCATTCTTAATAAGCAGCGCGCCATCCATATCAGCCCATTCGCATTGGGATGACAATTGAGAAACAGCAGAGATTCCGCAAGAAGTTTCCGTCATGCAGCCAAGCATAACTTTCATGTTAAGCGATTTAGCTAAGTCAATCATCTTGTGGGCTTCGCGCAAGCCGGTGCACTTCATCAGCTTAATATTAATGCCGGTATAAACACCGTGCGCTTTAATTACATCGGGAATTCTCTGAACAGATTCATCGCCAAAAGTTGGCAACGGACTTTTTTCTGTTAGCCACGCATTCTCATCAATCATTTCTTTCGGCATCGGCTGCTCAACCATTTTAACATTTTTCTCATGCAGCCAGTTAATCATATCAAGCGCAAATTGTTTGTCTTTCCATCCCTGGTTAACATCAACTACAATCGGCTTATCGGTAACAGAGCGGATTGTTTCAATCATCATTTTATCGGTATCTCTGCCAAGCTTCACTTTTAAGATTTTATATTCTTCCGCTTCCTTTACTTTTTCAATAACAACTTCCTTTGTATCAATTCCAATTGTGAAGGATGTAAAAGGAGTTTTATCTTTATCATAACCCCAGATTTTATGCCAGGGCTTTTTCATCATTTTACCGACTAAATCGTGCAGAGCAATATCAACAGAAGCTTTTGCCGCGGGATTCAGCTTATCAATCTTATCCACATAATCTAAAATTGTTTCCAGCTCAAACGGATCTTTGAATTGCGAAAGATCAACTTTAGCTAAAAACTTTGAAGCGGATTCGTGCGACTCTCCTAAGTAAGGAGGCATTGAAGCTTCGCCGTATCCAGTAATTCCATCATACTCAATTTGAGTAAGCATAACCGGAGTAGTAGTTCTTGAACTTGTAGCTAGAGTGAATACGTGTTTTAGTTCGAGTGTGTAAGGCTTGAATGTTAGTTTCATTTTAGAATTCTTTTTGTTGAGATTAATGTTTTTTGCCGATATGCCGGTAGTTAAACCGCCGGTCAATAATGCGCCCCCGACTAAACCGGAATTGATTAGAAAGTTTCTTCTGTTCTGTTTCATTAAAATTCTCCAAGATAAAATTTGTTCTTCTTAATAGAGGTAATGCCGTTTTTATCTACCGAGTTGAGAATTCTTTTTGCTCTGATGAAATGATTAAGTCTATACTCGCTGAAGTTTTCTGTGTTTCTATCAAACGAGTTTATCTTAATTCTTCCGGCTGCGTGAATGAATTCGTGATTGCCGTAATAAATTGCAACGTGAGTAACTTTTTCTTTAGTTGAATCAGTAGCCGCGGAACCGAAGAAAAGCAAATCGCCGGGACGTAAGTTATCAAAACCGTTTTGCGTATCTACTAATTCGCCGGTATGGACTTGCTGAGAAGCGTCGCGCTGAAGAACAATTCCATTTAAGAAATAAACTGTTTTTGTAAATCCGCTGCAGTCCATTCCCTTTGTGGATGTACCGCCCCATAAGTAAGGGATGCCCATAAAGCGCTCCGCGGTTTTAAGAATATCGTTCTCTGTCGGATTTCTTTTATCAAGCCACTCTTTCAAATTTTCACATTGGGATTTTTCAACAAAAGCAATTCTTCCGTCGGGGTATTTAACTTTGTAGAAGTTATTTTCCTCGCCGAGCATAACCAAAAAATTTCCGGCGACTAAATCGGAAACCCGCATTGAGTTTTCATCCGGTTTAGAATATGAAAAGCCATATTCTTTAGTGTAAACAACTTTGTTCTCTTTAATCCATTCATCAAGTTGAGTTTTGGTCATCGGCGTAACACCGTCGTCGTCAACCCACGAAATGTAATTATCCGGAGTCTGCACCAAGAAGAATCCAGATTCTCTTTTAAATATCTTAACGGGAGTTCCAAGCAATGCCTGCGTAGCAAGTTCTTCGGGATGATCTTTACCCGATCTTATATTGCGGACAGATAAGTTTACTACGCCGAAAATGTGTTCACCCAATTCATGAGCCGGCAGTAATTTGATTTCATCTATAACTGAAATGTTTTGTTCTGTCAATTCCGCCAAAAGTTTTTCTTTTGCTTCAAGGATGTTGGTCTCGCCGGTTATTGTTAAGATGCCGTTGCTATCATGTACAGCCGCATGGAAAACAGCGATTCTTTTATCCGGCGCGAAATGATGCTTAACATCTTCTATTGCTTTGTTAATCAAATTCATTTTGTCTTCCTGAGCAAATAATTGAATACCGATAAAAACAAAAAGTATTACTGCTATTTTCTTTATCATCTTCTACTCGCTTGCCAAATATGTTTGAATTACTGAGCTAATTTTTTCTTGCCGAATTCCGGTTCAATTTTTACCAATGCCGCTACAATAAATCCCGGTATAGTTGATATGATTACCCACAAGAAGAAATGTTGATAACCAATTTGTTCTTGCAGCGCTCCGCTGTACATGCCGGGCAGCATCATTCCAAGAGCCATAATGCCGGTGCAGATTGCAAAGTGAGCTGTCTTATGCTCGCCTTGAGAAACCATAATCATGTAGATCATATATGCAGTAAATCCAAAGCCGTATCCAAATTGTTCAAACGCAACAGCAAGATTTATCAATACAAAATTTGTCGGCTGATATTGCGATAAGTAAACAAACGCAAGATCGGGAGTATGCATAATAATTACCATCGGCCAGAGCCACCATTTCAATCCTTTCTTGGAAATTACGTATCCGCCAATTAAACCGCCGAGTGTTAAAGCTATTATTCCAACCGTTCCATAAACAATTCCAACTTCCGAAGTTGTTAATCCTAATCCTCCTTTATCTCTCGGGTCTAATAGAAATGGCTGTACTAGTTTAACAAGCTGAGCTTCGGCGAAACGGAAAAACAAAAGGAAGCCGAGTATATTCCAGATATCCTTTTTCTGCATAAAAATAACAAATGCTTTTAGGAACTCTATGAAGGGAAGAAGTACAGCATTTTTCTTTTCCGATTTTTCGAATTTCTCAACAAATGTTGCAACGTAGGTTCTAAAAAGAATAACAGCAACCATGACAAGAAGTATTGTAGATACAATTGTTTTCCATGGACTAATCATACCTATAATAGATAGAAGAGAACTTAGCAGCAGAAAAGCGACATAGAATATTGCCGCGAAAAGGAGAAATCCGCCTAATAAAAATCCGATTTGGGAGGCGCTCATTTTTTCTTTAAGCGTTCCTTTATCTTCGGCTGGATAGGGAAGTATGAATTTGTGATAAATGAAAAGGAGTACAAACAAAATACCGGCAATTACAAAAACGATTGACCATGCGCTATTATAACCTAAACTCGGCGCTAATTGTCCGGCAATTACAACAAGCAAACCGGAGCCGACAATAGTTGCAACACGATAAAATGTTGATCTGACTCCGACAAAAGCAGATTGCTGCTGCTGTTCAAGACTGAGCATGTAAAATCCGTCTGCTGCAATATCGTGTGTGGCAGAGGCGAATGCCATTATTGCAAAAACAATAAGTGTTAAGCTCCAGTACATTGAGGTTGTTAAGCTTATTGCTATACCGAATAAAGCAACGCTAACAATAATCTGCATGGTTGTAGTCCAAAACCTTTTTGTTTTGAACATATCTATAAATGGTCCCCATAAAAATTTTAAGAACCAAGGGAAGTAGAGTAAACTTGTAAAGAAAGCAATATCTGCATTTGAGACTTTTAGGTTTTTGTACATCATAACTGATACAGACATAACCATTACATATGGAATTGCTTCTGTAAAATACAATGAGGGAACCCAAGTCCATGGATTTCTGTAAGTAACCTTTTCTTTCGACATTAAGTTATACTCCAAGAAAAATTTTCAAATTGATTTTCAGTTACATAGAAGCTTTAGCCATAAATACAGCTCCAATTTCAGGAGAGTTCTCCGCCGGAGAGATAATTACTCCGGGCAGTTTTTGCGCGACTTTATTTTTGAACATAGCGGAGTAATAATTATCGGTCGCAATTGTTCCGCCAATTAAACTTAATTTCATAGTAGATTCGCCGAGCATTTTAAAAATACTTTGCACATGATAAAGCAATTCATCCGATTCTTCATCTAAAATTTTAGTTGCGGCAATATCTCCTTCTTGAGCGGCGTAAATCACTTTTGGCGCAAATGCAGCAAGATCAAAATTATTCCGGTACACCTCGGTAATTAATTGCGAAGTATCGGTAATTCCAAAATCTTCTCTTAGCAAGATAGTAAGCAAAGTTTTATTTGCTCTTCCGTCCAAATCCTTAGCAACCTGATTTAATCCGCGCCTGCCTATAGTGTTGCCGCTTCCTTCATCACCGATCAGCCTTCCAAATCCGCCAACTCTATGAATAAGACCATTTTTGTCTTTGCCGAAAATTACCGAACCGGTACCGGCGATTAAAAGGGAGCCGGGTCCACCGGAAAACGCTCCTTCGAGCGCGATACGGGCATCGCTATCAACATTGAAGGAGTTAAATGAATATCCCTTAGAAAGTGAGTAAGCTGTAAAATCATCTTTTAATTTTTTTGCGTCATTCGGTCTTCCGGCGCCCGTAGTTCCAATAAAAATTGAAGCTATATCGTCGGCAGAAATTTTCAATTGTTCTATACAATCAAGCACCAGCGAAAGAATTGTTTCGGAGACTTTTTCGGTACCGATAATTAAAAAATTGGAAGGTCCGCCCAGACATTCATAAAGTGGTTTGAAATTAAAATCTGTAATGACGCATTTAGTTTTGGTTCCACCGCCGTCTAAGCCAATAAGATATTTCATACATGCCGAATTTTATGTTGATAAAAAATTTTCTTATGGAGTCGCTAAGAAGCAAAGTAAGAATCTTTTAGCGTCTCTGCGTCTTTGCGAGACATTTTTTCTCGTAAGCATAAATCAAAGGTTGTTAACTATTCTTGTAATTCCGTCTTTAATTAATGTTACATTAAAATTTACTAAAAGTCCAAGCTTTAAGCCGGTTAGTTTTAAGTATGTCAGTAATTGCTTTTTGTGAACAGGTAATATCGATTCAATAGACTTGATTTCGATTATTACCTTTCTATCAATAATTAAGTCAGCTCTGAATCCCTCATCCATTTTAATACTTTTCCATATAACAGGAATTGCTTTCTGCCTTTCTACAAACAGTCCCATCTCCTTGAATTCGAAATTGAGAATTTCCTCATAAACCGATTCAAACAACCCGGCGCCAAGTTCGGTATGAATCTTAAAACAAGTATCCACAATTATTGCTGATATCTCATTCTCAGTCATAACTACCTCTTATTTT
>JBHEKZ010000143.1:0-8414 GCA_041859025.1 Melioribacteraceae bacterium
TGCTGGCGTGGAAGGGGCAAAGGATGGCTGTTGACACAATTCATGAATATTTTACAAATGAAAAAAGTTTTCTAAAGTTTGTGGAAATTGGTTTACAATCGATCTGAAAAGATCACATCTTTACTTATATTTCACATATAAAAATAACCAAGAGGAACGTGTGGGACTTTTAATAGTTGGCTCAATAGGCTTAGACAATATCGAAACACCATTTGACAAAATTGAAGGAGCGCTCGGCGGTTCCACTACTTACATTTCACTTGCTGCAAGTTATTTCACCGGTCCGGTAAGCATAGTTGGCGTAGTTGGCGACGACTTTTCTCAAGATCATATTAAGATGCTGGAAGATCACAATATTGATCACGAAGGATTGCAGATTGTTGAGGGCGGAAAAACTTTCCGGTACGGATGCCGCTACCATTACGATTTAAACACTCGCGATTCACTTTTTACCGACCTAAATGTTTTTGAAAGTTTTAATCCGATTATTCCGGATAAGGATAAAAAGGCATCTTTTGTAATACTTGGAAACATCGCGCCTTCGCTTCAAACTACAGTTCTTGATCAACTGGAAAAACCAAAATTTATAGTGTGCGATACAATGAATTTCTGGATTAACGGCGCTCTCGATGATCTTCTGAAAGTTTTGAAGCGTGTTAATGTTCTAATTATTAATGATTCGGAAGCCAGACTTCTTTCTAAAGAACCGAACTTAATTAAAGCTGCAAAGATAATTTCCGATATGGGTCCGAAATATTTAATTATCAAAAAAGGTGAACACGGAGCGCTTCTTTTTGGAGAGAATCAGATTTTCTCGGCACCGGCTTATCCAATGGAAAATATTTTTGATCCAACCGGAGCGGGAGATGCGTTTGCAGGTGGTTTTACCGGCTACCTTCACAAGAACATGGAACTTTCATTCGAGAATATGAAGCGTGCTGTGATCTACGGAAGTATTATGGCTTCATTCTGTGTGGAAAAATTCAGTACCAAAGGATTAGAAAACTTGAGCTTCCTCGAAATCAAAAACAGATTTATTGAGTTCAGAGATTTATCAACTTTTGATTAATAATAGGTGTGATAAATTATAGAGTATGAACCTTTTACAAGCAGTAGAATACAAAGATGGTAAACTTCATATAATCGATCAAACTAAACTTCCTATTGAAGAAGTTGAGATTGTGACAGATGATCTTGAAAGAATTGCCGAAGCAATTGAGAGATTGGAAGTGCGGGGCGCACCGGCAATTGGGGTAACCGCTGCTTACGCGTTAGCAATTGCTATAAACAAATCTTCAACGAAAGATTATTCAACTGTTTTTTACACAGCTTATAACCGTATTGCAAAGACTCGTCCTACTGCCGTAAATCTATTTTTCGCTCTTGAAGAAATTAAAAAGGCTTTTGCTCAAAACGAAAGTGCTGTTGATCTACCTCAAATACTTTTGCAGAAAGCTATCTCTATTCATGAACAAGATAAATTGCTTTGCGAAAATATTGCCGCAAACGGATTAGAAATATTTAAGAAGAAAAGCAGAGTCTTAACTCACTGCCATACCGGAGCTTTAGCTACCGGAGGAAATGGAACAGCTCTTAACATAATCCGAAATGCCTTTTTAAATGGATTAGTTGAACACGTATACGCAGATGAAACACGCCCTTTGTTTCAAGGTTCCCGCTTAACCGCTTGGGAACTGGATAAACTCGGAATCCCTTTTTCATTTAATACAGATTCTACCGCCGCTGTATTAATGAGTCAAGGTAAAGTTGACCTGGTAATTACCGGCGCTGACAGAATTGCTGTAAACGGAGATTCAGCAAATAAAATTGGTACTTATAATTTAGCTGTGTTATGTCATTATCATAAAATTCCATTCTATATTGCCGCACCTTCAACAACAATTGATAAGTCTTGTCGCAGCGGATCGGAAATTAAAATTGAATTGAGAAGCAACTCGGAATTAACTCAAGTTCGCGGTACAAAAATCACGAAGGAAGAATATCCGGCTTACTGCCCGGCGTTCGATGTAACTCCAAATCATCTTATTGCAGCAATCATTACGGAAAGAGAAGCACACAAACCACCTTTCGATTTTACGAATGTCTGAAATTGTAAAAACAAGAGCTTTAGTTTTACGCAGGCTGGATTTTGGCGATACCAGCCGCATAGCTCATTTCTTTACCGATGAATTTGGAAAGCTTTCCGCTATGGTTAAGGGAGCTAAGTCTCCAAAATCCAAAACCGGCTTAGCGATTGATGTGCTAAATGTTGTAGAATTAGTTTTGTATAAAAAAAATACGAGGGAAGTACAGCTAGTAAGTCAAGTCGATCTAATAAAACATTTCGCCAGCATTCGTGATGACTATGAGAAATATCGATTTGCTTCGGCAGTAATTGAGCTTCTTTCTACAATGATCACGGAAAGCGAACCTCATCCTAAACTTTTTGAGGGGAGTATTAAAATCCTTTCACTAATCGATTCATCTAACCAAAGTCCAAAATTTCTATTTGCAAAATATTTTTTGTTTTTCTTACGTGAACTCGGCTATGAGTTCCAGATGGAGCGATGCAACGTATGCGGAAGAGAAATTACAAAAGGAGAAGAAGCATCTTTGAATTTTGAAGCGGGAATGTTTTGTACAGATTGCCGCGAAGATAGATTAACAAATTTTAATTTCTCGGCGGAACTTTTTGAATTGCTTTTTTGTCTAAACACAAAAAATAGCTCTTGTACTTACTTGGAAGAGGATTTAGACAGAGTCCTCGTTGTTTTAGAAAAGTTCTTAACATATAACGTTGGTGAGTTCAAGGGTCTCAAATCAATCAAAATTTAGTAGCAAAGGAGATATAACATGCGTAAGAAAAATATTCTTGGAACTCTTTCCTTAGTGTTCATTGGAATTGTTTTTGGTGCCGTACTTGTATCCGGATTCGGCTTTGTTAGACCAAGTTACGGTGATGTAAAAATTGGTGCGGATAATCCGCCGGTTGCGCAGCTAAATGCTGATGCCGCCGCTTTCAATAATGCATTTGTACAAGTTGCGGAGAAAGTAACTCCGTCTATTGTCCAAATTGAAGTAGTTTCTTCCGTGAAATCTTCCAATAAACTTCAGGATCAATTTCATTTCTTTTTCCCTTTCAAAGATGATTCACCGCAGGAACAGCAAGGCGGCGGAAGCGGAATTATTATTTCGGAGGATGGATATATTTTAACTAATAACCACGTTGTTGAAAATGCAAAAAGTGTTACAGTAAACTTACATGATAAACGTGAATTTGAAGCCACTGTTGTTGGTACTGATCCATCGACCGATTTAGCCGTAATAAAAATAGACGCAAAAAATTTACCGCTTGCATATCTGGGTGATTCTGACAAAATTAAAGTTGGGCAATGGGTTATGGCTATCGGAAATCCTTTAGCACTTGCTTCAACAGTTACAGCCGGAATAATAAGTGCAACTCACAGAGATATCAGTATTTTGCGTGATCAGCAGTACAGAATTGAAAACTTTATACAAACTGATGCTGCAATTAATCCGGGCAATAGCGGCGGCGCGTTAGTTGACTTGAACGGCGGTGTTATTGGAGTTAACTCGGCAATTGCAACAAACGGTTATTCTCAAAACTATATTGGTTACGGATTCGCAATTCCAATAAATATGGCGAAGTCTGTTGCCAGCGATTTGATTGCTAATGGAAAAGTTAGCAGAGGCTACATTGGAGTAGAAATTTCTGCTGTTGATGCTGCTATTGCAAAGTCAATTGGTCTGGATGAACCAAAAGGTGTCATGATTCAAAAAATTGTTAAAGATGGAGCCGCTGCAAAAGAAGATGTTAAAGAAGGCGACGTAATTCTAAAAGTAGATGAAAAAGAAGTTAATCAGCCGAATGAATTGCAATCATATATAGCTACTAAGAGAGCAGGTACTTCGGTTCGTTTAACAATCTTTAGAGATGAAAAGAAAATTGAGCGTTATGTAACTCTTAAATCCCGCGATGAAGATGGTGAGAGCAAAACTATAAAAACAGCATTGAAGGATAAAAAAGGTAAAGATGTTGATGCCCGCGAAATCAATTTCGAAAGTATAGGGATGAAGGTTAGGAATCTTAACGATGACGAGATGAAAGAGTTCAATGTAGATTCCGGAGTTATAATTTCGGATGTAAAGCAATTTGGAAAAGCTTTCAACCAAAGTTTACAGCAAGGGCTGGTTATTGTTTCGGCCGATAGAAAAACAATTAATTCCGCTTCCGAACTTCAGTCAATAATCGACAACAAAAAAGGGAAGGCAGTTCTACTCAAAGTTGTAGATAGCGAAGGAAATTCTCGTTTGGTCGGTATAGATATTCCAAATAAATAAATCTTCCGCAGACTAAAAAAGCGCTCAAAGTTCGAGCGCTTTTTTTATATTTGCACAAAACTCATCAAAGAAAGATCAATGATAAAATTTGTAACAGCCGGAGAATCTCACGGCAAAGGTTTAGTAACTGTAGTCACCGGATTTCCATCTAATTTGGAAGTAAGCGAAACCTACATTAATGAAGAATTAAAAAGAAGGCAGGCGGGTTACGGACGCGGTTTGCGAATGAAAATAGAAACCGATACCGCGGAGATATTTAGCGGTGTTCGCTTTGGCAAAACCTTAGCTTCTCCAATTTCTATGCTGATAAGAAATCGTGATTGGGAAAACTGGACCGAAAAAATGTCTGTTGAGCCAATTGATAAGGAAGTTGAGAAAATTACAATTCCGCGCCCCGGGCATGCGGATTTGGTCGGCTCTCAGAAGTATGGTTACGATGACATCAGAAATTCGATTGATAGATCGAGCGCAAGAGAGACTGCCGCTCGAGTTGCAGCTACAGCAATTGCGAAAAAATTCTTGGAAGAACTGGGAATTCATGTCGGCAGTTATGTTGAAAGTATCGGCGGTATTTATCCCAAAGAAAATTTTGTTAACAAATTGTTCGCGTGCGAATTACCGGATAAGTTTTCAGCTAAGAAGATTAACGAGACCGTTGATAAAAGCAGCGTAAGAGTTTTTGATGAAATGCATGAAAAGAAAATCGTAAATAAAATAAAAATTGCCAAGAAGCGGGGCGATACATTAGGCGGAACATTCTTTGTTATCGTTTCCGGAGTGCCGGTTGGGTTGGGCAGTTTCGTTCAATACGATACTAGAATAGAAGCGGCATTATCTCATTCAGTAATGTCAATCCAAGCTGTCAAAGGTGTTGAAATTGGAATTGGCTTCGAAGGCGCTGAATTGTTCGGCTCTCAAGTTCATGATGAAATCATTTTGAAGAAAGAAAAATTTTCTAGAACTACAAATCGTGCCGGAGGAATTGAAGGCGGCATTACAACCGGATTGCCGATAATTATTCGTGGCGCCATGAAGCCGATTTCTACATTAATGACGCCACTAAAATCTGTGGAACTTGCAACGATGAAGAAAGTTGAAGCACGAAGAGAGAGAAGTGATTTTGTAGCTGTTCCGGCTTGTGCGGTTATCGCGGAAGGTATGGTCGCTTGGGTAATTGCTGATTTTGTTCTTCAAAAATTCGGCGGCGATTCTATGGAAGAAACAAAATCGAATTTCAACTCCTTTGTTGAACGGAATTTTGAAACAGTGAAGAAGAATTTTAAAAGGAAGTAAATGCTAAAAATTCAGCGATTTGTCTTTAATCTATTTCACGAAAACACTTTTCTTATTTGTGATGAAGCGACAAAGATTGCGGCTGTTATCGATCCCGGTATGTACGATGAAGCTGAAAAGCAGACATTCAAAGCGTTTGTTTTGCAGAATTCGCTGCAACTAAAGTACTGCATTAACACTCACTGTCATATTGATCATATACTTGGCAACGCATTTATCAAAAATGAATTTGGCGCAGAGTTTTTAATCCCTAAAGAAGATGAGTTTCTGCTTGATCTCATGATCTCCGAAGCGGAAAAATTTGGAGTTATTTTAGAGCCGTCGCCCAAAGTTGATAACTATATTGACGAATCAACAAAATTATTTCTTGGAGATATTGAAGGTACATTTTTAAGTACTCCTGGCCATACACCAGGTGAAGTTTGTTTGTATTTTGAAAAAGAGAAAGTGTTGTTTTCCGGTGATGTGCTTTTCAAAGAAAGCATTGGCAGAACGGATTTATGGCGCGGTAATTATGATAGTTTGATTAAATCGATAAAGACAGAACTACTTGTACTACCGGATGATGTTAAAGTATATCCGGGGCATGAATCATCTACCACGATTGGGCATGAACGCGGCAGGAATCCTTTTCTGGCTAATTGATTTACCATTAGGCAAGTAATATATTGTTAACGAAAATTATGGTAAGAGAATGAACAGCTACAGAAACAAATTAAAACTTTTTGGTTCGATTGTATTCGTTTATGTAATGCTTTTTGAATTTATACTACCGATGAACAAGGTGCTTCCAAAACCAACAATTCTTTTTGAGTCTCTTTTGCATGTTTGGCAAGATTACGGACTTTTAGCCGGAATAATGATTACCGCCGGTGCAGTATATTTTGCAATAGGGCTAAGCATTTTATTGCTTTGGCTTTTTAGAGGAGCAATAATAAAGCTGCTTTTAGAACAAAAAATTATTTTTGAATTATTACAGTTATTCAAAACCATTCCGGTTTTCATTCTAATTGTCCTTACGGCGTTTTGGTTTGACGGATCGGAACTGGCAAAAGTGATTTTTATTTTTGTTGTTACAATGATCAGTCTTACCAGGGTGCTTGCTAAAGAAATCTTTCAGACTAAATCCGAATATTTAGAAGTTGCAAAGAATCTAAATCCTTCAAAGTTGTACTCTGAAGTTTTTTGGAACTCATCTTTACCGGGTTTACTGAATTTGACAGAGCGTTTTCAACGGATTTTATGGCTGATAGTTCTATCCTACGAATTTGTTTCTGTTTCTTTTGGGATTGGAACAATCTTACGTTTGGCGCTTCTCTACAAAGATTTTGGCGCAATCATTGTGATTGCAATAATTCTTTCTTTATTGATTTGGTGCGGCACGCTGGTAATTAAATTTATCAAAAAGAAAATCGCTTTTTGGGAATCATAGAAATGAAATTTGAAAACATTAGCAAGACAATTGTTTACAGTAATGGCGCAAAATCTAAATTGCTGGACGATATTTCTTTTTCTGTGAATGATGGTAAAATAACAAGTCTGCTCGCTTCATCCGGCTCCGGCAAGAGCACGTTACTAAAAATTCTTTGCGGATTAGAATTGCCGGATTCCGGTAAACGAATTGAAAAGAGTGCTGGTTTGATTCCAAGTGAACCATCAAGTTTTCCTTGGATGAATGCCTCCGAGAGCATTTTATTTGCAAATGAAAAGCTGGATGAAGCTGCTCAGAAAAGAATTATCAATCTAGTTGGTCTAGAGGGATATGAAAGCCATTTCCCGAATAATAAAAGTCTGGGTTTCCGGTTTAGAATTGCATTAGCTAGAGCCTTAGCTTCTGGATTAAAAATTATTTTGATTGATGAGCCTTTTAGTAAGATGGACCAAAGAACAAGAATGGAAATGCTTCAGCTTATTGTTGATATAAATGAAGAAACCAAAACAACAGTTCTATTTGCTACTTCAAATTTGAGTGAGGCCACGCTTATTTCGCACTCAGTTTTGCTGATGAAGAAGGGGATTACAGGGACACTTCAGGATTTTAATTTCGCTTATACTAATACTAATCTTACTGAAAGATCAAGTTCTTCTGAATATACTGAGCATCTGGGGAGAATTGAAAGTAATGTTAGAAGCTTAACAACACAACAATCATTCACAATTTCGCTTTAAGATGAAAAACAAAATAGAACAACTTGAAAAGTTCCGCGAAGAATCGAAGGTTGGCGGTGGGGAAGATAAAATTCGTATTCAGCATGAAAAGGGAAAACTTACCGCACGTGAACGAATTCAGCTCCTTGTGGATGAAGGCAGCTTTGCGGAAGTTGATATGTTTGTTAAGCATCGAAGTACGGATTTCGGACTGGAAAAACAAAAAATCTCCGGTGATGGTGTTGTTACCGGATTCGCAAAAATTAATGGAAGACAAGTAGCGCTATTCAGCCAAGACTTTACTGTATTTGGCGGATCGTTATCCGAAACTAATGCCGAGAAAATTTGCAAGATAATGGATATGGCGCTGAAACTAGGTATCCCGATAATTGGACTTAACGATTCGGGGGGCGCGAGAATTCAAGAAGGTGTTAACAGTCTCGGCGGATATGCCGATATCTTTTTGCGCAATACACTTGCTTCCGGTGTTGTTCCTCAAATCTCCGCAATACTTGGCCCCTGTGCCGGCGGTGCGGTTTACTCGCCGTCGATGACCGACTTCATCTTCATGGTCAAGGATTCGTCCTACATGTTCGTGACCGGCCCGGAGG
>JBHEKZ010000327.1:0-4774 GCA_041859025.1 Melioribacteraceae bacterium
TTACGTGCCCGATTATATCCATGCATAACTAGCTATTTATAAAATATTTTTTGCTTGTTTTTTTACACAGTACCTTAGTGCCTATGTACCTAAGAAAGGATAGTAATCAGTATTGAGTAGAGAGTATTGAGACTAAAACAAATAATGAAAACAAATTACTGTTATGTCGACAAAAAAGCGTCAAGGACAAAAGTCCTGACACTGCAATCAACCAACCTACCGTTGTGTCGGGACTTCCGTCCCGACACCAACTATATTTCACTTAAAATAAATTCGAAACGCCATTTCATTTCTTTTCCGCACCTTAAAAAGAATTACGCCCGGAATCTGAGCGAAGTGAAGGATTAGAAGAAAAATACATTCGTCATTTTTTATACGCTGTAATTATTTTTCTTCCCGTAACAAAGCGAAGATTCAGTAATTCTTTTTTCAGTGCTGCTTCTTTTGTTACTTTTCTTACACTAAGAAAAGTAAAGATATTTCTTTATGCATTTCTTTTACCGTTGTGTCGGGACTTACAGAAAAGATAGTTTCTCTCATGGCTAAAGCCCGAATAACTTTTGTACTCTCAAACCCCACGCTAAAGCTGGGGCTATTACTCACGCAATACTAACTTTAGACTTTGAAACTGCAAAACCCTCAAATTCCCTCATTCTTCAACTATTTGTCCCAAATTAATGCAATTTCATCCATAATTAAGGGCAATTTGTCCTTCTGGAAGGATGATTTATCCTTCCATTTCAACGATTCGTCCTTCCGTTTCGATGATTTATCCTTCCGTTTCGACGATTTGTCCTTCCGTTTCGATGATTTGTCCTTCCGTTTCGATGATTTGTCCTTCCGTTTCGATGATTTGTCCTTCCGTTTCGACGTTTTGTCCTTCCGGAGACTGAATTTTGGTCTTCCGAGATTGATTTTACATCTCCAGAGACTGAATTTTAATCTCGCGAGATTGATTTCGTATCTCCGGAGACTGAATTTTAATCTCCTGAGATTGATTTTGTATCTCCCGAGACCAAATTTTAATCTCCCGACATTGATTTTGTATCTCCGGAGACCAAATTTTAATCTCCCGAGATTGATTTTGCATCTCCGGAGACTGAATTTTAGTCTCCGGAAGTGTTAGGGAAGTATTTTATCTGATAAAAGGGATTTAAGAAATTAGGCGGGATTATTTGCCGGAGTTTTTTCTTCTTGAGAGGCATTCAGAAATAGCAATCCCGATCCGATCCATAGCACCGCGAAGAATCCGTTTACACCAATTATTTCAACTGCGGAACTTTCCGGCGCGAGATCGAGGCGTGCTATAAGAGCGGCGGCGGTAATTACAGCATGCGCGAATGCCATACTGAATAATACAAAAGCCAGCTTCTTCGGCTGAAGTCTGGATATGATCGCGCCAAGAAAACCGATTGCTACAACTCCTACATACATCCAGTTAGCCGGATTGTCTTCACTGCCTATTAATCCAACCGCAAGATTGGACCATACAAGAAAGAGTCCCGTTGCCGCCGCGAGACCCACAGCAGCTTTGTAAGTTTTGTTTTCCATCTTTCTTGCTATCAGTCTGTATGTTAAACCGGCGGAGAAGAATAAAATCCACGCGGCGGTAAAATCGACTAAACTCCATTTCATTTCATCCGTAAGCAGCTTTGCTGTAAATGGTATAAGAAGTAATAACGCGGCTGTTGCGGCGGCGCTTATTAAGCATTCAAAAACTGTGTATGGTTTTGTTACTACCTTGAAAAACTTTTTCAGCTGTTCCATAATTATAATCTCTGTTTATTGATTAGTAGTAATTATTATTTTAGTTATTGTTAACACTGTTGGATAAAACCGGCACTACATTTTTTCCGCCTGCCTAACCAGGCATTGTATCAGCCAGCGCGTTTCGCAGATTCTTTTCAAACTTAGCAGCGGCTGCGGCAACAGCAACTGATATTAAAGTGATCAGGAATCCCATAAACACTCCTCCCGCTCTATCATCACTTTCATTCATCATAATGATAATTTCTGCGACAGCAACAAAACCAATAATAGAAAACGCGCAGAATTTTATAGTACGCAAAGATTTTATTACTGTTTTAGATACTGTATTATTTTGTCTGTAAAAACCCAGCGCCTTTATAGCATGATATAAAGCCATGAAAAATGGAATGGAAGCTGTATAAGCGAACGCGAGAAACGGATCATTGAAATAAATCTCATATAGAGTGGAATGCGCGTTCCTTCCTTCTATGTGAGGTTCCCATAACATAAAAACAAGAACGCCGATGCCGATAATTACTACCGCTGCTTGAAGTAAGAGACCGGTTGCTTCTCTTACTTCGATACCAAAAATCGTGTTAGGTTCTTTTACTGTTTTGAAATGCTTTATCTGCTGTTCCATAATTATATTCTCAATTCATTTTCTTTTAATAATTATTTTTTTACATCTTGTTTAAGGAATAGAACATAGGAGCCGGGTACTTTTATGTTTCAGTTATTCGCTTTGTTAGGTTTATTTTTTTTAGCGCGGGAGAAGTAGTACCATACCGCGCCGATTATAATCGTCATCAGCGGAAGAGCGCCCGGTTCATCCTCTACTGTTACCATATATATCAATAATGCCACTCCAATTGTTACGGTTATCAGCGCGAATATTTTCTGCAAAGTTAATCTCCTCTTTCTCTCTTTAAACGTTTATTCACACTCTTATAATTTGTGCGCGTTAATAAATGCTTCCATTGCTTTAAGATGATTGCTGAATGCTTTCCTTCCCTCTTCGGTTAAAGAATATTTAGTGTTTGGTTTTCTATCTACAAAAGATTTTTCCACACCAATAAAGCCCTCTTTCTCCAGCGTTTTAAGATGGGTTGCCAGATTGCCGTCGGTAACCTCCAGATACTGCTTCAGAGAGCTGAAATCGAGCGCATCATTAACAGCAAGAACAGACATAATACCAAGTCTAACTCTGCTTTCGAATGCTTTATTTAGATCATCAATTGATTGTTTCACTTCGTATCACCGCTCATACTTAAAATGCATATAAGCACCGTATGTTATATGTACAACTCCAAAACCAAATGCCCATATAAGAAGACTGAATTCAATAAAGTAGGTGCTTATCAATCCGAGTCCTATCTGCAGCAATCCCATAAATTTCATTTCATCGAATGTGAACTTGCTGGCGTTATAGATGGCCAGACCATAAAACAGAAGTGTTGCCGGTATGACTAATCCAACCAGCCCTTTCGCCAGAAAGATCAGTATCAATATTCCACCTGCTGAAAGAGGAACACCCATATTTGCAATCAATCTTCTTGATGTGGCGTTCCAGATTTTCTCTCCCCTTTTGTTTCCTTTTTTATAAGAGAGAAAGAGCGCGCTCCCTAATGCCAGCAACAGAATTATTAGAGCAGCTGCAATTACATTAATAATGCTCTCCCCGGCATAATTGGTGTAATCAAAGCTATCGGGATTAAATGAATAAACGCTGTTAACAATGAATGCCCCGGCCAGAGCATAAATACCGGCTAAAATGCCGGAGAGACCGGAAAGGGATGCAAATTTAGAGGATCGCTCCATCATGGAACGTATCTCGGCTATGTCGCGAATGTAATCTTGTTCTTCTTTCATACAAAGTACTTTTTATTACAAAGTTAAGAGTCTGGAAGCTTCGGCGCAAGTACAAACGGAATAAATTTTCAAGATTTTTGATTTTTCTACCAAAATATTTACCGGCTTATTCAATTTAGGAGAAGATTAATATTTGGTCTCTGTCAGTTAATCCAAATGTGGTACAAATAAGGGTTCAAAAAAGCGGTGTGTTTAAAAAAAGAAACCCCGCTTTTGGCGGGGCTCCTTTTGTAAGGGGGAGAAAAAGTTGTTTCTTACTTTGTTAACATCATCTTTTTGGTCATGTTAACATTGTTTCCAACCAATCTGTAGATGTATAATCCACTTGATAGCTTGCTTGCATCGAATGTTACTTTATGTGTTCCAGCATTCAAGTCTTTGTCGATTAAAGAAGCAATCTCTTGACCAAGAACATCATAAACTTTCAGTGCATAGTTTCCGCTAACCGGTACTGCAAATTCAATTGTAGTACTTGGGTTAAATGGATTCGGATAGTTTTGAGCTAATTTGAATTCAGTAGGTAATCCTTCTTCTCCATCAACTGCTGTAGTATTGTTTACTGAGTTGATCTTGTAGATAACGCCTTCTTTTGTACCGGCATAAACATCACTTGTTTTTGGATTAACCATTAAAGCGCTTACTCCGTAACCGCCCATTCCAAGTGCCGACCATGTGTTACCGTTATCTGAAGAAACGAATACACCGTTTGTTAATGAACTTGCATATACTTTACCGCTAGCATCTGTTACTACAGAGTAGATGAATGATACAGATAGAGTAGTTAATTTGGTGAAGCTCAAGCCGCCGTCTACTGATCTATAGATACCGTCGCCATAAGTTCCAGCAAAGATTGCACTGTTTGTAGATCCCATAGCCCATATTGCCTGATATCCGCAAAGAGCTTTTGACCATGAAACGCCATCTGTAGATTTGAATAATCCGCCGCCAACTGTACCGGCAAAGATTGTTCCGTTGCTGACTGTGATAGCTTGAACAGTTAAGAATGATTCTAAACCGGTGTTGATTGCTGTCCAGGTTGATCCGTTATCTGCTGATTTGAAGATTCCGAATCCCCATGTACCGGCATAGATAATTCCATTGTAAGCTGATATAGTATGAACGTCTTTTCCGCTTAGTGATGTAAGAACCCAAGCTG
>JBHEKZ010000380.1:0-3137 GCA_041859025.1 Melioribacteraceae bacterium
CAAAAACGGGATTGAAGTTTATGGCATAAAACAGAGCGAGCTTCCGCTTGTTCAGTTTTCAATTATTTTAAAAGGCGGAATGCTCTTAGATAGTCCGCAAAAAATTGGAGTTGCTTCTTTAACCGCAAGAATGATGAACGAAGGAACAAAGAATAAAACTTCGGTTGAATTGAGAGAAGCCATTCAAGATTTAGGCGCAAACATTAGTGTTCAAGGCGGAACAGAATCAGTTTCAATTTCCGGTGCATGTTTGGTTAGTAAACTTCCGGAAGTTTTAGCTTTAGCGAAAGAAATGATGTTTGAACCAAGATGGGATGAAAAAGAATTTGGAATTGCTAAAAGTCAGACAATCGAGCAATTAAAGAGAAGTCAAACAGCTCCATCGTCTATAGCTTCAAGTGTATTTGAAAAGCTGATATATGGAGAGGATAACATTCTGGCTAATCAAGCTGCGGGTACAGTAGCCTCAGTTGAAAGTATTACAATGGATGACTTAAAAACTTTCTACGAAAAGAATTTTTCTGCATCTGTTGCCAAGATTATGATTGTAGGTGACATCACAAAAGAAAAAGCCGTAGCTGAGTTTAACATACTTAAAGATTGGGCAAAGAAAGATGTCGTAATTCCGGAAATCAAAATTGCTTCGGCTGTCAAACCGGGCGTTTATTTTGTCGATATTCCAAATGCAAAACAATCTGAATTTCGTGTCGGTCATCTTGGTTTGAGTGTAACTGATCCCGATTATTACAAAACCGCAATAATGAATCACAAACTTGGCGGAGATTTCGGCAGCATTCTTAACATGATTCTCCGTGAGCAGAAGTCGTTTACTTATGGCGCCCGTTCCGGTTTCTCCGGTTCACAATATCCGGGCTATTTCCAAGCATCAGCAGCAATTCAGGCAAATGCTACTCATGAATCAGCTCAAATATTCCGCGATGAAATTGCAAAGTATCGTGATGGAATTTCCAAAGAGGATCTTGATATGGTAAAGAGTACATTGCTAAAAAGTTTTTCGGGAAGATTTGAAACGCTAATGCAGCTAGGCGGAATGCTTCAGCCGGTTGCGATGTACAATTTGCCGATGGATTATGTAGCAAAACGACAAAGCGAAATTCAGAAAATGACAACTGACGGCATAAAAAAGCTTGCTCAAAAATACATACAGCCGGATAAACTGGTCTATGTTATTGTTGGCGATAAAGCAACACAATTCGATAAGTTGAAAGACTTAGGCTTGGGCAACCCTATTTTATTAGATAAAGAAGGTAAGCCGGTTAAGTAAGGTTATTTGTTAAGCAGAAAAAGTTAAAGATCAAGAGTAAATTTCAAGATTTGGATTAAGAATAAAACGCTTCACATTCTTGATCATGATCTTACTCTTGATCTTTTTTTTGTGTGAATCCTTTTTTTTGCTGCTGCATCCAATTATCAGTTAATAAAAAAAGGAAAATAAAATGAATAATGTAGTAGTAGGCACAGACTCTAATTTTCAACAGGAAGTTTTACAATCTCAAACCCCTGTATTGGTAGATTTTTGGGCGCCTTGGTGTGGACCTTGCCGCATGGTCGGTCCGGTTGTAGAAGAAATTGCAAATGATTTAGTTGGAAAATTAAAAGTAGTAAAAGTAAACACAGATGAAAATTATGGAGTAGCTTCTCAGTATGGAATTATGAGTATTCCAACATTGGGAATTTTCAAAGGTGGCAAGTTAGTTGATTCTGTAATAGGCGCTGTTCCCAAATCTCATTTGGTAAGCAAGATTCAACCACATTTGACAAGTGCTCACTAGCTCTTTCCAAAGACTTTCGAAAAAAAAGCTCTTCTATGGAAGAGCCTTTTTATTTTAAACCATTCACCCCTTTTAATTTTTCCAGCAGCTCTTTGTAAAGATCTTCGTTTATATTTTTCAAAACTACTTTCAGCAATTCTCTAAATTCTCCTTGAGCAAAAAAGCCGATAGTTGTTTTTTGTTTAGAGTCGTGCAAATAAACCGGCCTTGTCTGAAATCCGGCGAACATTCCTCCGGAAATGCTGTCAATGTTTTCAAAGTTAATTCTGATTGATTTCTTGCTAAGAAAAAAATTCTCGCAAATAATCCCTTCAGCATCACTCTTTATTCTGAAAGGGAATAGTCTGTAGCTGGTTAGGTAGAAACGATTGATCATTATGATCAGTAATACGTTGAATAATGCTACCAAACCGAAGTACCATTTCTGGAATGCGATTATCACCGATGAAAGTGTGTAAAACAGAAGTAGGATCGTTATTAAGATATTTACATAACGATACCAAAACTTAGCGAAGAGTGAATAAGAATAAGTTTTCATTGTCTCAGATTTGTTTTCTGCAAATTACAAAAGCAAAAGCAAAAAATTATCAGAGATAATCATTATCTTCGCGACAAAATTTGGTTTAATACATGTATGATTTAATTGTGATTGGTGCGGGTCCGGCCGGAATTAGCATGGCGGCTGAAGCTGCGCATGCCGGCATAGACCCCAAGAATATCCTAATACTGGAAAAAGCGGAAGAGCATTCTTTTTCGATAAAGAAGTACTATCCCGATTCTAAATTGGTTACGGCGAACTACAAGGGTTTCGAAGCCAAATGTACCGGAGTGCTTTGCATACCGGATTTGACCAAACATGAAACGATTTCTTATCTGGACAAGTCAATTCTTGATAACAATTTGGTCGTTCACTACAGTGAAACTGTTTGGAAACTTCATCAGAATGAAGATAAAAGCTTTATAGTTTACACGGATAAGGGTGAATACCACACAAAAATTATTACGATTGCAATTGGTATTCTTGGCAAGCCAAATAAGCCGGATTATAAAATCCCTCTTAAGTTGAAAGAGAGAGCTTTGTTTGATGTGACTTCTGCAGAAATTAAAAATGCCCGGGTACTGGTTGTTGGAGGCGGAGATTCAGCTTCTGAGTATTGTCAGTTTCTATCTCAAAATGAAAATAGAGTATATCTTAGTTACAGGAGAAGCGATTTTTCGAGAATGAATGAAATAAATCGCGAAAGTTTATTGGAATTGGAGCGAGAGGGGAAAGTTGAGATTTTCCGAGAGAGCAACATTATTTCATTGGCAGAACAAGAAGGAATGCCTCTGGTCAAATTTCAA
>JBHEKZ010000382.1:0-2571 GCA_041859025.1 Melioribacteraceae bacterium
TTTCGGAAATACATAAGTTGAATGTTATTGCCGCAAAACACTTTTCCGAAAAAGGGCAGAGCGTTTTTAATCTGATTGAAAAGCTTGGTAAGCCGGTAATTGCAGCGGTTAATGGTTTTGCGCTGGGCGGCGGCTGCGAATTGGCTCTTGCCTGCCATATTCGTTTAGCTAGCGATAAAGCAAAATTTGGCCAGCCGGAAGTTAATCTTGGAATTACTCCCGGTTATGGAGGAACACAGCGCTTAACTAGATTGATAAATTCAGGCCGCTCTGCAGAATTAATTCTGACCGGTGATATTATAGATGCAAATGAAGCGTTGAGAATTGGTTTGGCGAATAAAGTTTATCCGGCCGATGAATTAATGGCTAAAGCAACTGAACTGGCTGAGAAAATTGCATCGAAAGCTCAGATTGCTGTTAGCATGTCTTTACGCGCAATTGTTAGCTGCGATGAACTTGCCGAGACAGAAGGACAAAATCTGGAATCGGGAATGTTTGCAATTTGCTGCGGTACGGAAGACTTTAAAGAAGGCACTAACGCTTTCTTGGAAAAACGTAAGCCGAAATTCACTAATCAATAGTTTTATACTTCGGGATGTTTGTGGCTGGTACAAAAAAGAATCTCATTAAATATTTATTACTATTTGCGCTTCTTCTCTTAATCGTGAATGTTGTTCTCGATTTGCTAAAGCCGAAAATAACAAAACCGGACGCAAAAGAACTTACACGCAATCAAATTGAAAACACTTTTTGGAAAGTTCTTGATGAATACGGTGTTGACGCAGCTTGGGTGAAAAAGAAAAAATATAAGCAGGTAGATGAAGATTCTATAAACGCTCAGTTTTTTGTAACTCTTCCGGCAGATGTCCCAATCCCATATATCATAAGAGATATTAACAATGTAATTGAAAAAGATATTACCGGTTTCGTTTCCAAGGAGATACAGATTTTTGGTACAACAGAAATCCGGGTTTACACAAACGAACTTCTGAAACTAAAAGCTACACTTACTCCCGACCCGAAACTTACCCGTCAAAAGAATGAATACTCTTTTGTTATTTCTGATGGATTTGATCTTAACGATCAGCAGTTCAGTTTGTTTCTAAATTCGAATTATCCTTTAGCTACAGTTGTTGTTCCGGATCCGGATCAAATATTAAAGGCCGATTCTCTCAAGAGCTTTTCAAAAGAATATCTTCTTTTGTTAAATGATGATATTGATGATTCAAAAATGAAGCTTGTTCAGGAATATCAAAAAGAATTACTGCGAATCTCAATTAGAAATATCTTGGCATCATTTGGAAAAGCTAAATTTGTAGCGGCAGAAGAAAAGGGAGTGCTCTTTAATTCACCTATTTACAATTTTGTGCGCGATGAATTTAAGAAACGAAAGTTTACTGTTTTTCCTTTGAGCGAATTTATTAGACTGGAAACAGATGACGAACAAGAACTTATTTCCAAGTTCAAGTTTTATTCTGAGGATACAACCGCTTCAAGGCAAAAAGTGTTTTATCTTCCCTTTAACAGTTTCGGAAAGATTCTTCCATATCTGGCAAAGTATAAAAAGCAGGGAAGCAAAATTGTGCCGGTTTCAAAATCGTATTTGAGCAGCAAACAAAAACCTATTTAATCAAATTTCCTTCGTAATCCAGCTCAACTGCATCAGCGCCAAGTTCGTTTTTGAGCTGACTAGCAACGCTTTCTTTTTCCCCGCAGATAACAACAAAAGCTTCTTCCGGAAAGACATTATCAAGTGCGGCTTGCTGAACTTCTTCATTTGTAACAGAATCTAATTTATCCGTATAACGGTTCAGCTCATCCAGTGGCAAAGCATGAATGCTTAATGATTCTATATTTTTTGCAATCTGGGCAAAAGTTTCGAAGCGTGCCGGATACTGCTTAATTAAGTAAGATCTTGCAAACTCAATTTCCTCGGCTGTTATTTCTTTTCTAATTCCATTCAGTTCATTAAAAATTTCTTTAACAGCTTCTCCGGTATTAACCAAATTTACCGCAGTGCCCACTTCAAAAAAACCGGCATTGTTGTAATAAGCAAAAGAAGAACTTGCGCCGTAAGTAAATCCTTTACGCTCGCGTAAATTCAAATTGATGCGGCTGGAAAACTGTCCGCCCAAAATTGTATTCATAATTCTGCCGGCATAAAAATCTTCCGCACTTCTTTTTTTAGAAATGTGTCCAACTCGGATTTCGCTCTGAGCAGAATCTTTCTTGTCTATAATAAAGTATCTGGTTTTTTCTCTTAAGGGATATTCAAAAGCTAAATCTGTTTCGCTTCCATTTGTCCAGGAGCCAATTTCTTTGTTAAGCACTTCAACAAGTTTGTCTTTATCAAGATTGCCAACAATAAAAAGTTTAGTGCTCTTCTCATTAAACTTATGCTGATAGAAATTATGTATATCCTCGTTAGTTATGCTTTGAACAGTTTGGCCCAGCCCTATTTCTGGAAATTCATAAAAAGTATTCTGGAAAATCTGTTTTTCAAAAACAGTAGAGGCAATGTATCCGGCTTCATCTTTTAACTGCAGAAGTCTATCCTGAACTTTTTTCTTT
>JBHEKZ010000412.1:0-4018 GCA_041859025.1 Melioribacteraceae bacterium
TGGTGGAAATGCATTTACAGGATGGACAATACCAGCATCGATTGATACAACCGGAAATGGAACATATGCTGCAACAGTAGCAGCTCAGACAGTTACATTGGTTGGTACAGGTAATGAAAAAGGAAATAATGGTACTGGAAAAGTTCAAGTAACAATGGTAGTCGGACCGGATCGTATCACTTCAACGACTATAAACAATTAATTTTTAGAGTAAATTTTAGTAAATTAAAAGCCGATAGAATAATCTATCGGCTTTTTTTATAAATAGTTGGCTGCCAATGGTTGAAGTAAGATTTACAGCGCTTAAAAATAATGGGCAAGTTATCAGTGGTGCCTTGACTGAGCCATCATTTACACTTGCCAAAAAAAAGATCCAAAAGCTGGCAGAAAAAAATCAGCTTAAAGTTCAATCGATTGAAAAAAAAGTTTCTTATCTCTACAAGATTAAAAAAGGAAAAGAAAAACCAATAGTTGGGGAACAACGTGCGTTTAACAAAGAAGAAGTTACAAACGCACTAAGAAAACTAGGCTACGAAGTAGTATCAATAAACAGAAAACTGCTAGATTTTAGCACTAAACCTCCCCAACAAGAAATCGTTTCGTTTGTTAAGATTAGTGCCGAACTTCTTGAGCAAAAGTTGCCCTATTCAGAAATTTTAACACTTCTAATAAATGATATTCAGAATAAGACTCTAAAGGAAACGTTAAAGCAGATTAATAATGAACTCAAAAAGGGTGGCGATAGCGAAACCGCATTTCTTCGTTATCAATCAATATTTGGAAAGTTTACAGCCTACATGTTGGGGTTAGCCTCTAAAAGCGGTAACATGGCGGAAATATATAAAGCCACTGCCAAATTCCTAGAGCGCCAGCAAGAATTCAGGAAAAACATGAAGAGCGCACTTATTTCCCCATTGGTAACAGTTTTTATTTTGTTCTTAGCAGTAATTTTTTATGTAGGTTATATTTTTCCAGAAACTGCAAAGTTGTTTGTGAAGTTTAAAATTGAACTCCCCCCGATGACTGCATTTACATTGCAGGTGAGCGACTTTTTAGTTAATAATCTTCTGCTTGTATTTGCTGTAATGATTGTACCGCCAATAATTCTTATTCGTCTAGCAAAAACTAAACAAGGAAAGTTGATTGTTGATAAATACATTATGAAACTTCCAATTATGGGTTCACTTATTCATAAAACAAACATTGAAGTTTTTTGCAGAGTGTTTTACACTTTGTACAGTGGCTCTGCAGAAAGCATAGAGCCAATTAGAATTGCAGCGGAGGCAACAGGAAATGATTATTTTGAACAACGTATTAAAAACGTTGCAATTCCAATGATGATTAAACGAGGTGTTGGCATTACTGAAGCCTTTGAAGCGAGTGGAGTTTTTACAGATACTGCACTTTCTAGATTTCACTCTGGTGAAGAAACCGGAACAATTAAAAATACCGCTCTTCAACTTGCAAATTATTACGAAAGCGAAACAGTTTTTCGTTTAAAGAATATAATAGAAATGATCCAAGTGTTTGTTGCTATGTTCATAATGATCGTTATGATTGGGTTAACATTAATTTCGGCTGAGACAGCCACTATTAGTCCAAAACCACCTGTAATGAATTAAGGAATTATAATGTTAGAAGCTCAATTGGAAATGACAGACAAGATAGGGTACTTACTTTTAAAGAAAGGGATTATTGATCATAAAATTTTAGAGCAAGCTTTAAAAATCAAAGATTCTGATCAAACGAAACTAAAAAGAAATCTTGCGCAAATTCTAGTTGATGAATTCAAGTTTGATCACGATATAATTTTTAGAGAGGTTGCAGTACTTTATGCTTTCAAAGAATTAAATTTTCCAATCGAAGAGCTTCCAGAAGAACGCATCAATGAAATGAAAAACATGATGACTAAGCAGGGAGAAGAAATTAAAAAACTACTTCTCGAACATCGTGTTATACCTTTTAAATTCGACGATAAAATTCGCGATAAACTAATATTAGCCGCAGTTGATCCAACAGATAGAGCTTTGGCAAAAATCGCCTACGCTCTAAACGTAAAGAAATTCGAAATAAATTATCTACGAAAAAAAGATTACGATAAGCTAATCGGTCACCTTATTGCTACAGAGAATGAATTTCTAAAGATGATGTAAGAAAGCAATGAAGAGATTCATGTGGCCGAAGATGATGCGTCTGTTAACGAAGAGGAACTAGATGCTGAAATAAATAAAAGTGCTTTAATAAATTTAATAGAAGCTGCGCTCATCGAAGGGACCCGAAGAGGGGTAAGCGATATTCACTTGCTTCCAAAGTCCGGTAACAAAACCGACATTTATTTTCGTCTAGATGGAAAACTTGCACTCTGGCATACTCAAGAAAATACTTTGCCCGAGGCTGTTATGGCTGTTGTGAAAGATCGATCTAAGGGAATGGACAGATTTGAAAGAGAACGGGCACAGGATGGTTTTATTCAGCGCGAAATTGATGGACACATAATTCGTTTCCGTGTTTCTGTTTTGCCAACTGTTGGCACTGAACTTAAGAACAAATTTGAAAGTATAGTAATAAGAATTCTTGATGATAGAAAGGTTATAAAAGATTTAAGCAAACTAGGATTGGTTGGCTATTCCAATCAAGCCTTTGTAAAAGCAATTTCTTCTCCGCAAGGAATGATTATTCTAACAGGTCCTACTGGAAGTGGTAAATCGACAACATTGATTGCTGCCCTATACCAAGTAATTGATCCTACCAAAAATGTTTTAACTGTTGAGGATCCGGTAGAGTATGTAATTGAAGGTGCTCGTCAGTTAAAAATTGGCTTTAAGATGAATTTTGAACAGGCGATTAGAGCAATCTTACGTCACGATCCGGATATTGTTCTTGTTGGTGAGATGCGCGACAAGGAGACGGCTGAAACAGCTATTAAACTTGCTAACACCGGGCACTTAACATTTTCAACTCTTCACACAAACGATGCGCCAAGTGCTGTTGCCCGTTTATTTAAAATGGGTGTTGAGCCATTTTTGATTGCTTATGCAATCAACATCATTGTTGCACAACGTTTAATTAGAAAACTTTGCGAAGCATGCAAGAAAAAAGTTACCAATCTTGAAGAACATGTTCATTTGGCTGGACTTGATTTTAAAGATTGGGCTGGAAGTGAAGTTTATGAACAAGTTGGTTGCGAAAAATGTAACCACTCGGGTTACAAGGGAAGAATGGCTATTCACGAAGCACTATATTTCACAAAAGAAATTAGAAGGCTTATTGTTAATGCTGGTTCTGATGTTGATGAGGAAGCTATCCGTGAACAAGCAAGAAAAGACGGAACCTTAAGTTTGCGAGATGCCGGTTTTCAAAAGGCAAAAATGGGTTTGACTTCTATACATGAAGTGATTGGCGCAACAATGGAAGATTAAAAACATTTTTACAAAGCGCTTATCATGTTAGTTTTATTTATTTTAATGTGAGGTATCACTTTACTCACTAATTTTTCATAGAGTGGTAAAAAATGTTAGCTGAAGCAAAACAAATCTTAGCCGGATTTGCATCTCGTGTCCCATCAACGGTTTTGGGGCCGGAAAGGGTGCGCTATATAGCCGAACATATTCAAGAATTACAAACCGATCACCGATTAATGTTGCTTCATCTATTGAATTTCGTCTTAGCAACAATGATAGATAGAAATGCATCTGATGTTGAAATAGGTGGGTTTGGGGCTCAGAACTCTGTTTGGTTTAGAATATTTGGTAAAAAAGAACGCGTACCTGATATCCCACAATTTAGCGAAGATGAAGCTTCTGCTTTGATTATTTCCATTTTGAATAAAAGTCAAATTCAAACACTTTTAGAGAATAGAAATTTAGATTTCAGTTACACTTTTAAATATGATAAAATTCAGAAGCAGTTGAGATTTAGATGTGACGCTTATTTTGATCTAGATAGTTTAACTATGAATATGAGAGCTATTCAGGCCTCTGTCCGTCCATTGGAAAGTCTGGAATTTCATCCCTTTGCC
>JBHEKZ010000504.1:0-4869 GCA_041859025.1 Melioribacteraceae bacterium
GAAAGCTGGCTTAAAAAATAAACGTGTCGATACAAGAAATCTCCTTTACAACATGGGTGATTTAGACGGCTATGTTAAAACTTCAGATTCTCCAAGTCAGCCATTAGCAAAAGTACATGTTCGCTGGAATAAACTTTCCACAATTTCCGAAACCGATGATCAAGGGTATTTCAAATTTTCCAACATTCCGATTACAAGCGGTGTTCTCTATTTCATCAAAGAAGGATTCAAATCAGACACATTAGCAGTACAGTGGAAAGATGTAAAATTAAAGAGGATAAACGAGTTTAACCTTCAATACACACATGGAGATTTAGAGGGTTATATTAGAACAATTGATTCTCGCCAGCCGGTACCAAAAGCTTTGATTCGTTGGGGTGTGTTGTCAACGATTGCCGAAACTAACGATGCCGGTTATTTCAAATTCTCTAATATCCCAATAGAGAGCGGAAGACTTTACGTTGAAAAAACAGGATTTAAAAAAGATTCTCTGGATATAGCTTGGACAAACGGCAAAACCAAGCAAGTTGAAAAGTTGATTGAGTACAACAGTGGTTCATTTTCCGGTTTTGTTAAAACAGAAAAAACTCCGAGACAAGGAATTAATAAAGTAAAAATCTTTTGGAAGAATCAAGGGATTCTTCAAGAAACGAAATCTGATGGTTCTTATAGCATTACAGGAGTGCCAACAAATGATGGATATGTTTATTTCGAAAAGACTGGATATTCATCGGATTCATTATATGTTCATTGGGGAACGAAGAACGTAGTAGTTAATCAGGAAGTATATCTTAATGCTATTCCGCAAATAGATAGCCTTGCTATTTATTCAAGTGTGCAAAATAAATTTGCAGATGAAGCAAAGACGCGAATGACTGTTCAAGTAAAAATTTCTGATGCTGAAAATGATGTAGATAGTGTTTTTGTCCAGAACAAACAGCTTGGCTTTTATGCATTGCTGGATTATAATCAAGCGACTAAATATTATCAGCGCGAATTTTCGGTTACAGATTTAAAAGTGTCTTCAATCGACGAGGCTATCGGAAGGAATTTTGAAATTGTAGTCAAAGATCGTTTGGGTAAGAAATTTAATCTTGGTTCCTCTACGCTCAAAAGAGTAATTAGACAAGAAATACTAACTTATTCACCAAAAGATGGTGCTATAGCGAATTCTAATCCAACATTATCTTGGCAAAAACTTATACCGGGATTTAATTTCAAATATTATATCCAGATTTGGACCGACGATCTGCCTCCGACACTAATTTGGCAAAGTGCACAGTTTTCAAAAGAAGAAATTATGCTAACTCCGGCAGTTAATTTGCCTAAGGGTTCTTATTTCTGGATTATTTGGTGCGTTGATGATTTTCAGAACCAAGGTTCTTCGAAACCAAATACTTTTAAAGTACAGTAGAAATGCGGTAAAAAAAATGAATACTTTTTTGTTAGAAAATATTAACCACATAAAAAATTTGTCTAAAAGCGAATTTGAATCTCTATATGAATTCTCGGAGATTCTTAATACTGCGACTCGTCAAGATAGTTTGATTGAAGATACAATCGATATTGTAATACAAATAATCAATGCAGAGAGAGGTTTGTTCGTTCGTTATTTTGATTCAACCGATTCTTTCTCAATTATAACGGCACGCAAAATATCCAACGAAAGTATAACGGATCTTCATCAGTTCTCTTCCGGCATTTTACAGAAAGTTATTAAGGAAAAGAAACCGCTTCTTTATCACGATGTTATGAGTGATCCAAGTCTTTCTCAATTTGAAAGTGTTCAGATTCATAGAATAAAATCTGTAATCGGTGTCCCAATTATTCGAGATGAAAAAGTTTGGGGAGTAATAATTGCCGATAGCCAGCTTGATAGGCGTGAGTTCACAGAAGAAAATTTATTGTTTCTAAGTTTCTTTTCAAATCTTGTTTCACTAGCGCTTGATCGTATTATAAAATTAGAAGAACTTGAAAAGGAAAATCAAATTCTTCTTAATCGCCTTCAATCTATGGAAAATATTCCGGAGATGGTTGGCATTAGTCAGACTATGAGAAATCTTAGTCAGCTTATACACCGCGTTGCACAAACGGAAGCTACTGTTTTAATTAGCGGAGAAAGCGGAACCGGAAAAGAAGTTGCGGCTAAAGCAATTCATCATCTAAGTAAAAGAAAAGACAAACCATTCTTGGCGCAATTCTGCGGCTCAATACCAGATAATCTCCTTGAGAGCGAATTGTTTGGATATAAAAAGGGCGCTTTTACCGGCGCTAATACTGATAAACAAGGACTCCTTGAAGCCGCAGACGGCGGAACATTTTTTTTAGATGAAATCGCAGATATTTCGCAAGCCCTTCAAGCTAAATTATTGCGAGTTTTGGAAAACCGAGAAATAATTCGCCTCGGTGATGTGAAGGTAAAAAAAATAGATGTTCGAATTCTTGCAGCAACAAACAAGGACTTGCAGCAGCTTGTAAAAGAAGGACACTTCAGAGAGGATTTGTTTTACAGGCTAAATGTTTTTCCAATCAAAATGCCTCCGCTTCGTGAACGCCGCGAGGATATTTCGATTCTCGCTAATTATTTTATTAAGAGAATTGCTCAGAAGGAAATTTCTATTGATCCGATTGCAATAAAGAAAATGGAAAGTTATTTCTGGCCCGGAAACGTACGACAATTGATGAATATAATTCAGCGCGCTATTATTTTATGTAATGCAGATAAGATATTGCCAGATGATATTGTTCTGGAAGATGAAAAAAGCTTGGAAAATTTTAACGGTACACTCGGAGAATTTGAAGTACTTCTTCTTAAAAAAAGATTGGAACAGTTTAACGGGAATAGAACCCTTACTGCAAAATCGTTAGATGTATCTGTTCGATGGATTCAGCTCAAACTTAAGGAGTTGGGCATACAATGATGACCGGCCTTAGTTCCGAAATTCTATTCGAAAAATTTCAGATCATCGAAGTGCTTAAGAAGGATGAGCACGCCGCGGTTTTTCTTGCTAATCACATTTACCTTAGCAAGAAAATAATATTAAAGGTACTCAACACTCAAAAAATTTCGGACCAAGCACTGGTTGAACGCTTCAAGCGGGAAGCGAAAATTTTAGCCCAGTTGGATAGCCCGCATATTATTAAAGTCCTCGACTTCGGTATGTTCAAAGAGTATTTCTATATATCCTTTGAATACATTGAAGGTGTATCCCTTCGTAATCTTTTAAAACAACAGCAAATCAGTTTAGAGCAAAAAAATCACCTAATGGTTCAGTTGTTAAAAGGATTAAGCTATGCTCACCAATGCCAAATAATTCATCGGGATATAAAACCAGAAAATATTTTTGTTGACAACAACCTGAATTTGAAGATCGGAGATTTTGGCTTAGCTCTTTCGACCGAAGATAACTTTGTTACAAATCCCTATTCTATAGTTGGAACTCCAAGCTACATGAGTCCTGAACAAGTACGCGGAGCTAAGCTAAATGCTCAAAGCGATTTGTTTTCCGCCGGCATTGTCATATACGAAATATTTTCCGGCAAGAATCCTTTTCTAAAAGAGAATGTAAACTTAACTCTCAATGAAATTATGGCTTTTGATGAGAGTGTAATCTCCAAAGGATTGTCTGATCAAGAGCAAAAAATACAAGACGTTGTTTATCACTTAATCAGAAAAAACCCTAAAGACAGATACGCAACCGCATTAGAAGCGCTGAACGACCTAGGTGTTACTATTGATCAGCCGACTTTGGTAATTAAAGCAGATGAAGCGTATCAACAAAAAAATAAAACAAAAGGAATTGCTGCGATAGTTACAATTGTAGTAATTCTAGCTACGTGGGGAATTATTTCTTTTATAGATAAAGCAGATCAACCTTCAAATACAAATACCACGTTACAAAATTCAACCAAAGAAGAAAACGAGCTGTTAAATAAAAACGATTCATCCAGTCAAAACAAAGAACAGGTTGATACCAGCACTCTCAATAAACCATTAATTGATAAACTTGCTGAATCAAATCAAACGCAAAATAATGTTGAACAGAATAGTAACTCTTTGCCTAATAAACCAATAAGGTTTGGTTCATTCGATATTAGATGTAATGTTGGGACAAAAGTAATTATAGATGGTGAAGAGATTATTACAACGCCAATTGATAAACCAATCAGATTGGAAGAAGGTGCGCATACGCTTAGGTTGGTTCATCCGGAGTATCCGCCTTTTACAACCCAGATTGAAATAAAACCTAGCGAAATACTTCCGTTCCGTTTCAATTTGGATTCCACGATTGGGTATATTAGTTGCGATACCCGCCCTTCGGGAAAAGTATTTATTAATAACAGCCTTATTGGTTATTCTCCTACTAGATTAGTTAAAGTACAGCCCGGCGGTGTAAATGTGAGGCTAACAAAGGAAGGTTTTAGAGATATTGATACGTCCTTTTATGTTAAAGCCGGAGATACAATAAGACTTCATTTACCTTTTAAAAAATGATGGTATAATAATTGACCGCTTAATATAAAAAGTGTTTAGAAAATGAAAATTAGACTATTGCTTATACTTTGCATGTGGGGAGTTACGCATGTTATTCAGGGTCAGCCTACCTGGCAAGTAACGTTGCATAAAATGCCCTACCCGGTTTGGGGCGGGCAAGTAGTTTACGACCTAGCGGCACAAGGGAATAAAATTTACATTATGGGAGGATATTCAGATTCACTTCAACAAACGGTAGATTGGATTCAAGAATACGATGTTGAAAAGGACAGCTGGAAAATAGTTGGGCATATGTTACAACCGCGTCAACAGTTTGTGGCTGATATATGGAAAGGAATTTCAGTTTATTTTGGGGGCGCACATGAGACTTCGCA
>JBHEKZ010000323.1:0-10664 GCA_041859025.1 Melioribacteraceae bacterium
GATCCTATCGATGGAACTAAAAGCTTTATTCATGGTACTGTTACATTCGGAACTCTAATTGCTTTAACGAAAAACGGAAAGCCGGTTCTTGGTGTAATCAATCAGCCGGTGCTGAAGGAGTATTTAATTGGCGATAACGAAACAACCGAACTTAATGACGCTAAAGTTCATGTGCGTGAATGTAACGATATTGCTTTGGCTACACTTTTGACCACGGATCATATTCATATTGAAAAGTATCAGAATTTAAAAAAGTTTGAAGAGCTGATGCACAAGGTAAAAGTTTACCGCCAGTGGGGCGACTGTTACGGTTACTATCTGGTTGCAACCGGTTACGCAGATATAATGATTGATCCGATCATGAGTGTGTGGGATTCTATGGCTGTCATTCCGGTTATTAGAGGAGCCGGAGGAACTATTACAGATTACCAAGGTGGTGATGCAGAAACCGGAAACAGCACAATTGCTACCGGAGGAATTATTCACAATGAAATTGTAAAAATTCTTAATTAAAAATGACTGCTAGAAATTTATTTCTCGCCCAGTTTAATTGGGCGAGATTTTTTATTAAACATTTCGAAATTATCTGAAAATATATTTTTTATTCTTAGTAACGTTTTCTCCTTTGGGCACGTCTAAAAACCGTAAAACAAATTCCATCATTTAAATTCTTCGGAAAGTTTGGAGCTGCCTGCATGAAGTTAAAATTTACAACGTTATGGGGACTTTTATTTTTCTTATTCTTCGCAATTATCAAAGCCCAGCAAACATCTCCCGAACAGAAACCGGCAATAAATGCCGAAAGGATAGATTCTCCAATTGAATTGACCGGAAAGCTTGATAATCCGCTCTGGAATAAAGCCAAATCTTTCGAGCTAAACTATGAAATCCGTCCCGGGGATAATACCCAATCCAAACAGAAAACTACAGTAAGAATTCTTTACGATAATGAGTTTCTCTATTTCGGATTCGATTGTTTGGATGATGATCCGAAAAGTATACGCGCCAACGTTAGCGACCGTGATAAGATTTATAATGATGATTTTGTGATTGTTGTGTTCGATACTTACGGCGATTACCAAAAATCTTACGAGTTTGCCGTTAATCCATATGGCAACCAGGGTGATCTTCTGGCCACAATGGGAAACGAAGATGCTTCGATGGACTATATCTGGTACTCGGCAGCTTCCTTAAATGACCATGGCTGGACAGCCGAATTGAAAATTCCATTTAAGAGTTTGGCTTTTTCTGAAAAAGAAGAACACACGTGGCCGTTGCATGTTATTAGAACAATTCCAAGAGAGAGCCGCTATCAAGTTTCGTGGATGAAAGTCGACCGGAATATTCCTACCTTTATGCCGCAAGCCGGTCTGTTAACCGGTTTAAAGAACATTAAGAGCGGCGGTAATCTGGAATTGCTTCCTTACGTTATTGGTCAAAGCAATGGTCAGTTAACTGATTTTGAAAATCCCGCTTCCAAATTCAAATTCGATCCGTTAAAAGGAAGAATCGGTGCCGGATTCAAATATTCTCCTAGCCAGGCTTTATCTCTTGAAGCTGTTGTTAATCCCGATTTCAGCCAGATTGAATCTGACGCGGAACAAATTGAAATAAACACAACATTTGCGCTTAACTATGATGAGAAGCGTCCTTTCTTCTTAACCGGAAATGATCTTCTCCAAACACCAATGTATTATTCACGTTCTATTAATAATCCTTTGGGTGCCGGTAGGGTCTTAGGAAAGAGTGGCAACCTTTCTTATCTGATTCTTTCTGCATACGATAGAAACACTGTTGTCGAAGTTCCGGGTGAAGAAAGAAGTAATCTTGTTTCTACAGATATGAAATCTTTGGCAACGGTTGGAAGAATCCGTTACGATTTTGGTGACGAAAACTATATGGGCTTGCTGGGGCTTGGAAGAAACATTGATGACGCAAGCAATTATGTTTTAGGTCTCGATTGGAATTATAAATTCTGGTCCAACTGGTACTTTAGCGGCGAAGGATTTTTAAGCAAGACAAAGGAATTAAATAATACAGCGCTGTTTGGCAATACAAGAAAGTTTGGAAATACAAATCACACTGCAGCGTTTGACGGAGAAAGTTATTCGGGCGACGGAATTCACCTTTCGCTTTCATATAATAGCCGAGAGTATAGTTTTGCAACTGTGTTTAATAATTTTTCACCTACATATCAAACTTACAACGGATTGTTCGGGCAAGTAAACTACCGTCAGTTGTATATGGAACATAGCTATCAATTTTATCCAACAGATTCATTTATAGATAATTGGGGCGTCTCCTTGCAGGGAGAAATGCAGTTTAACTTCAGTGGTATTAAGAGAGAACAGTATGTAATGCCTCAGCTATACTTTACGTTGAAGGGACAGACAAATATTTCTATTAACTATTTGCTTGTAAATGATGAACGCTTCGGTGGAATCTGGTTCGAAAAAATTAATAGAATTATTTTCAATATAAATACACGTCCTATAAAGGAGCTTTCGTTTTACGCAAACGGACAAATAGGAAATTTTATTTATAGATCATCTAAGCCGGAAATGGGTGAAGGGCATAACTTTTACGCCGGTTTGACAGTTCGTCCAAGTTCAAAACTAAATCTCTCTTTCGATTACTCGCGCGCCAATCTTTCCGGCAAAGCCAAAGACAATTTATTTTATGACGGCAACATTTATCGCATAGTGGGCATCTATCAATTCAATTCGGAAATGTATGTGCGTGTTATTACCCAATATAATTCGTTCGATAAATCATTTAACCTATATCCTCTCTTCAGTTATAAACTGAATGCGTTTACAACTTTCTACGCGGGCGCAACATCAAGTTATGCCGAATACAACGAAATAGGCTTGAAGAATACAACCCAGCAATACTTTGTAAAGATTCAATATCTGTTGGGCATATAATCTTTTCGGTAGAGACGCCCTATCAGGCGTCTCTACCATATATCACTAATTGCCGAAAGCAAACCTCGTCTTGCTTATAAAGTCTTAACCAGATAGTTTTCGCTGTAAATTTATCCGGGTGAATAAATGAACGACTTAGTACTCAAAGACAAAGAAATCTATCCTACCGAAGAAGTTATTTTCTCCCAAATTGGTAAAACGAAAACTCATTGGGAAGCCTTGTTTAATCACATTCACGCAAACCATTCGGATTTTAACGAAGAGTGGCGCTACTACAATGACGGCAAAAGCTGGCTGATGAAGATTACTCACAAAACCAAAACAATCTTCTGGCTTTCTGTTATTCCCAAAACATTCCGTATTACATTTTACTTCGGCGATAAAGCTGAGCCGGCAATTATGAACAGCACCCTACCAGCGATGCTGAAAAAAGATTTTATGGAAGGAAAGAGATATGGCAAAATCCGCGGCATCACATTACAAATGAAAAGTAAAAAGAATATAGAAGCCGCTAAAGAGCTGATTAGATTAAAATTAGCTGCAAAATAGATTTTAGAGGAGAGAAACAAATTCCCGTTATGTCAGACTTATGTCTTTGACGCGCAAAGAGCATTACAGCCGGTATGCCCTAATGGCAAGTTAAACTACATGGAATATTTATGAAGATTAAAAAAAGCGATACGAAAAAAGTATTTTTGAAAAAGGGCACCTGCTCTCGCACCCTCTTCTATATTCTTAATCGTGAATTTGGCAACTTAAAAGAAGAAGAAGAGCAAGCCTCAGATCCCCTTGCCGGCGGCATACTTCAAGAAGGATATCAATGCGGAATGCTTTGGGGAGCGGCCTTAGCTGTTGGAGCCGAATCCTTTTGCAGATATGAAGACCAAGGAGATGCTATTTCCCATGCTGTTAATGCAACTAAACACATTCTGGAATCGTTCATCAATAGAGCAAAAAGTGCTAACTGCGGAGTAATTACTAATTGCGATTTTAATGAAAAATTTGGTTTAGCTAAATATTTAATCACGGGTAAACCGTTAATCTGTTTTAATCTCGCTGATAAATGGGCGCCCGAAGCAATTCAATCGGCACAGATTGGTTTATCAGAAGAAATTACACATTCGCCGAAGTTCCCGCTAAGCTGTGCTTCGGAAGTAGTTAAGAAGATGGGAGGAAACGATGAAGAAATAGTTATGGTTTCCGGATTTGCGGGAGGATTTGGTCTTAGCGGTAATGCTTGCGGAGCTTTAAGTGCCGCAATATGGATGAAGACACTAGGTAGGGTAAGAAAACAAAACTATAAATATTCATTATCAGATCCGGCTTTGGAAAAGATTATGGCGGCATTCTTTGAGGAGACTAGTTATAAAATGGAATGCTGGAAAATTTGCGGAAAGCATTTCAAATCAATAAATGAACATACAGAATTTATTAATAGTGGCGGTTGCAGAGAACTGATTAACATACTGGCACAAACATAATATCTTAATAGTCGAACATTTTGTCAGGTTTGTTTTGTTAGGAGACTTTATTTAAAACAGTTGATTGAGAACTCAAAAAGTGAAAGGTTAATTGTTATTAATATGAAAGAGGAAATCGAAATAAATTCTAGGGAGATATTTAATTCTCGCTTAATAGAGGCTTCACCGCAAAAAATATTTTCTGCCTTTTCTGATCCAGAACATTTACAAAAATGGTGGGGACCGAACGGATTTACAAACACATTTCAAGAATTTAATTTTTCCAAGGATGGAATTTGGAATTTTGTTATGCATGGCCCGGACGGCAGAGATTATGTTAATCAAAGCATTTTTCGTGAAATTGTAATAGCAAAAAAAATTGTTATAGAGCACTTAAATGCTCCTCATTTTATACTGACTGTAACATTGGAAGAGATTCAAAATAAAACTAAAATCAGCTGGTCGATGCTTTTTGATTCAGCCGAAACGAGAAACAGTATTGCTGCATTTGTGGAGGATGCGAATGAACAAAATTTTGATCGATTGGAAAAGGAAATTACTTCACTAGAATAAGCGACATAAGCGCTTTGGTTAGTAAACTTGTAAAAGAAATTGTGTAACAAAACTTTCAAAAATAATCTCATGTTGAATCTTGAGATTGTCAGTCTAAACCTAACGAGCTTAAATTGCAGAAAGGGATAAAAAATGTAAAAAGCAAAGGAGATGAAAGCAAAACAGCGTGAAGAATTACTCAAAGTATTGAAAGATAGATTCGAAAAAAATATGAACCGCCATAAAGATCTTGTATGGTCTAAAGTGGAGACAAAATTACAAGCTGATCTAGAAAAACTTTGGTCCCTCAGCGAAATGGAAAGAACCGGCGGGGAACCGGATATTGTAGGCTACGATAAAAAGAAGGGAGAATATATATTCTTCGATTGTTCGGCCGAAAGCCCAAAAGAGCGCAGAAGCATCTGCTATGACCGCAAAGCGCTTGACTCGAGGAAAGAATTCAAACCGAAAGATAGTGCGATGGACATGGCTTCGGCTATGGGTATTGAGATTTTAACGGAGATAGAATATAAAGAGTTGCAACAACTCGGTAATTTCGATTTGAAAACATCGAGCTGGCTAAAAACGCCGGATGAAATTAGGAAACTCGGAGGCGCCCTTTTTGCCGCCCGCCGGTACGATCACGTTTTTGTGTATCACAACGGTGCGGAATCTTACTATGCAGCCAGAGGGTTTCGTGGCTCGCTAAGAGTTTAAGTGTTAAGAGATTATGTGTCAAACGTATGTAGGACACAGTCTCAAATCAAAGTCAGGGAGAATATCTAGTGAACCTAAGCAAAATAAATTCCAGTGCCCTGGCAATAATGGAGCGGCTACAATTATCTTGTTCACCGGTTTTTACATTCAGAACGGAGGGTTCAAACTAGCCGGATTCTTAATTCTCATAGTTGGCTGTGTTCTCTCATTCAACCAAGCTAGTGATTGCAAAGGAGATAAAACATTGCAACTAACTCATTATTAACACGTCACAAATAAGCACAAAAATGGAGTATCTCATTGAATAGAATAATAAAATTTGGGGAAGATGTAGAAGGGTATAACATTCCTGTTTTAAACGAACGTGAAGTAAGAGCAGCTGCTGGAATGTTGTTTTTGCTGATGTTCATTGCGTTAATGATGATTCTTTTCCAAGGGAATTTTCTTCTGATAAAGTATGGAATAGTAATTTTTCTAACGGATTTTTTGATACGCGTCTTTATCAATCCTAAATATGCTCCTACTTTAATTTTGGCTAGGTTGATAGTAAGAAATCAAGTCCCTGAATATGTCGGCGCACAACAGAAAAAATTTGCGTGGATGATCGGGGTTATTCTCGCGGCTACAATGTTTGTCTTTTTCATTTTTGTAAACGCATACAGTATAATAACAGGATTGATATGTTTAGTCTGCTTAATCTTCCTGTTTTTTGAATCAGTCTTCGGTATTTGTCTGGGATGCAAGTTTTATTCAATGGTTTACAAAGAGAAAGCACAATATTGTCCCGGTGAAGTATGTGACGTAAAAGCAAAGCAAGATATTCAAAAAACATCGTGGGTTCAGTTGCTTGTTGTCCTCGGTTTTATCGGTTACATTTTACTAACAGTATTTTTGTTCAACGATAAGTTTAGCGAAAAACCGCACGACTTGTTCGGAATTGAGGGCTCGGCAGAATCCATTAATAAAGAAGTTAACTAAATCCTTATAAGGGCAACATGAAACAGTGGTATGAAGAGTTGTTTGAAAATTACGGCAACAAGTATGAGAGTGAATGCTTTGTAAAAGGAACATTAGGCGAGTGTGATTTTATAGAGAAAGAAGCTAATTACGACAAGAGTTTGCAGATACTTGATATCGGTTGCGGTACTGGGAGGCATTCGCTTGAACTAACTAGGCGAGGATATAATTTAACCGGAGTTGATCTTTCTGAATCAATGCTTGCCAAAGCGAAAGAAACTGCGTTTAATGAAAATCTAAATGTTGATTTCCGGATAGGTGATGCAAGAGAGCTGAAATTCTCCAATGAATTTGATTTGGCAATTATGTTATGTGAAGGCGCATTTCCATTAATGGAAACAGATGAAATGAATTTTCAGATTTTAGAATGCGCTGCACGTGCATTAAAACAAAACGGCAAGCTGATTTTTACAACTCTTAACGGACTATTTCCGCTGTTTCATTCGGTTAAAGATTTTCTGGCAAGCAAAACAGAGGAGGGAAACGCGACATACGAGGGCAATTCGTTCGACTTGATGACCTTCCGCGATATCAGTACAAATTCCTTTCAAGATGATTCCGGAAACTTTAAGGAATTGAATAGCAATGAAAGATATTACGTACCGTCGGAAATAACATGGCTATTGAAGTCACTTGGTTTTAATACAATAGATATCTTTGGTGCAAAACTCGGCGCTTTCAGTCGGGATGATAAGTTAACAACCGAAGATTTTGAAATGCTGGTTATAGCAAGCAAATAATATTATCTATGAACAGGCTTAACAGAAAAATATTTATTCCGATAAATTTTTAAACTCTATGGTAAAAACATTAAATTATTAGTGGCTGAACAATTAAGTTAAATTAAAGAAAGAGATTATTATTTTAAAAAAAGTCCCGCATTTGCGGGACTTTTTTTATGCTGCAGCAAAGCCGGCATTCAAAGGTTCGCGAGAAAAATTTCTCGGATTATTTTCGATAAACTGCAAAAGAATTTTTAGCAAAGAATAAATATTGGATGGTTTGCTCACATATTCATCGCAACCGGCATCTAATGCATTTATTCTATCATGAGCAAGTGCATGCGCGGTATAACAAACTACCGGGATTGAAGAAGTGGAAGAATTCAATTTTATTTCTCTCGTGAGTTCGAGTCCGTTTTTTTGTCCTTTAATGGAGATATCCATTAAAAAAATATCATATTTGTTTTTCCCTGTTAATTCATAAAATGACTCAGATGAATCACACGAATCAACTTCAAAATATCTTCCTAAAAATAGAACGAGAAATTTTTGATTCTCGTAATCGTCTTCAACAATTAAAAGTCGGGGTTTTTCTTTGGGTTGTTGCCCCATGTTTTATCTCCGTTTAGAATAACTGTGAAAGTTGTTCCAATTTCTTGTTCGCTTACAACACGAATTTTAGCGTTATTAAGATTTGCAAAACTATTTGCAATTGCTAGCCCAAGTCCGGTCCCATCAAAGCGTCTGGTGTATCCCATTTCCTCTTGTGTAAAGGGAACAAACAACCTATCAATGAACTCTTTCGACATTCCCTTCCCTGAGTCTATAATATCAATACATAAATTTGAATCGCAGCGATATATTTTTATTTCAACACTCCCTTGCTTGGTATATTTAATTGAGTTGTCAATTAGGTTTATGAAAACCTGAGCTATTGAGTAATGATCGCAATAAACAATTGAAGCATCTTCTAGAGTATTGGTCAGAATGAGTTGCAATCCTTTTTCTTCTGCAAAGGATGTGTATTCCAAATAGATTGTGTTGAGAAGAGAAAAAATATCAACTCTTTCAAAACGCGCGTCGTAACGCCCGGTTTGAATTTGCGACATGTTTAATAATAAATCAAACGTTCTGTACAATCTCTTGCTGTTGTTCTTTACAGATTTTAAAATGTTGTTTAAGTCCGGTCTCTCAGAATTTTTCAACTCATCGCCGAGCAAATCCGCATATCCAACAATAACGTTTAGTGGCGAGCGAATTTCGTGTGAGATTTGAGCTAAGAAAAATTCCTTGAGTTTCTTTGATTCTTCCGCCTTAACTAAGGCTTCCTTTAGATCTTGTTCTGTTAGTTTCAATTCTGTTATATCTCTGCCGTATACTTGGCACATTTTGAATTTTTGACTTCCAACAATTAAAAATTGGTAGTAGCTTTTTTCAAACGGAACTGTATTCATTAAAGTTTTGCCGGATTCAATAACTTCAAGCAAGTTATACTCATTCGTAAAAGGTAGAATTGTTTGGACTTGCTCTCCGAGTAAAATTTTGTGAGGGAAGATTTTGTGAGCAGAGTTGTTTGCGAGTATGATTTTACCCGTTTCATCAAATCTAAAAATTGGATCCGGAGAGAGTGAAGCAAAGAGCGCCATTAATTCGGCTTGCTGAAGTTTAAGATTTTCTTCTTCGGCAAGATGCTTTTTTCTCATTGGAATGATGATAAAACGGTTGTATACAAGGATGACCATTATCATCACCGCCATTAGGAAAAGCCCGAACAACAAAGGGTTTTCTACGCTAATGTACGATTCCGGCCCCATCTTCTCTAACGACCGAAAAGAAGAGTCCAAAGAAGATTTGGGCAAGACTTGTAATAATAAAAAATGCAGAAGCATCGGCAAAGCCAATCAATAAGTTGAAGAATTTTAAAATTACGGTTATTATATAGAATACAAGCATCAGATAAAAAAGATTTAATTTCTTGGGTTCCACATACGAGGTAATTAACCATTTTAAGAATACAAACAATAGAACAACATCCATGCAAATAAATATAATATGATAGTGCTTTGTAGTCATATATGGAATGAAAACTATAAAAAATATGGGTAATGAAATAAAAGCATATTTCAACTTTTTAAGAAGTTCTTCTGTAGTAATGCTTATAATTAGTAGATATATGAATAAAGCAAATAACCATAAAGGCATACTTGTTTTAGTAATAATACCATAACAGAATGTTGCTGGGTCTATAATAGCAAGCACTAGAAAAAAGTCAAACATGTAGCTTTTATATTGTCTAATTGGGGGAAGAACCCAAACTATTAAGCTAGCGATATAGAGTAATTTTATAATGTCTGTTAAGTTCATCACTCAAAGCAAATAGGTGGACAAGGCATAGACATTTCAAGAGTAATGTCTGACGCGGTTAATGTTAGTGTTGAACTTCTCTCTTCAACTTGTATTGTTGAACTGCCAATTAGTGTAATAAACTCTGCAACTTTATCTTTACTGAAAGCATAAGATGTTGTTTCTAACCCACTAATTGCCTGGACTTCACCGGCGAGAACTTGCTTTTTTTCGTTGGCAATTGAGATGCGTCCATTTTTTACAACAATTAGTACGTAATCTTTAGCTTGAAGTAAGGCTTGCTTTAGAATATTCGGCTTTAATTCGAACGACTTTTTTACTTCGCCGAACAGTGTTTTGGCTTCTTTCTTATCGAAGATTTTTCCTACAAATCCCATTCTTCCCTGGGCGTTTGTTGTTACGGAAATTAATAACACAAGGGTTAAGATAACCCCCAACATTTTTCTGAACATAAATTCTCCTGGCTGGTTTGAATTTTTGTTTTATATGAGACCTAAAAGGCTGTTAAAATATATTTAGTTTCAACAATATAAGCGAGAAGATTCTTATAAATATTTGCCCGGGACTTTGGTGCCGCAATTGTTGCAAAAACCGGTAGAAAGATTAACCGAGGTCACAGAATGCCAACTACGTTCAATTAAAAGGCTTCTGCAGTTAGAGCAATAAGAGGACTGGCTTTCAGGGTGGTGAACATTACCGGTATAGCAATATTTAATTCCCATTTGAAGAGCTGCTTGTCTGGCCGATAATACTATGGAAAGAGGCGTCGAGCTTTTATTTATTAACTTAAAATCTGGGTGGAACGCAGTAAAGTGCAATGGAACCTCGCTTCCCAAATTTGTTAGTATCCAATCGCACATCCGCTTTATTTCATCTTCAGAATCATTTTCATCAGGTATAAGAAG
>JBHEKZ010000205.1:0-4643 GCA_041859025.1 Melioribacteraceae bacterium
TATGAAGTAAAATTCGGCAAAAGGCTTTAAGGCAATACTTTCATTGAGCGCATAGTTGAGAGATAAATCTGCAAAGATGTAATTCAACGCGCCTTTATCCATTCCAACATAATATTGATTGAAATTTTTAGTTCCCCAACCAAAACCGGCGCTTGCACTCATAGAAAAATCCTCACTTAGGTCTTTTTCGTAACTAATATCATGGTAACCAAACAGATATGGAATTCCTAACTTTATATCTCTTGAAAGAGTTGTTCCAACTGTAAAATCTCCGATGGGATAGTATGCTGACAGACTTAATTCAAGCGCCGCATCTTCTTCTTGGTCAGGATATGTGTAATACTGCAAATAAGGAGAAAGTGTTAAATCACCAAATTCGAATGAGTATTGTGCTAAAAAATCCAGCTCATGATTTTTAGGAAATCCATCTTTTTCCACTGCGGCTATGTTTCCCCATATTTGAAAAGTCCATTTATCAAATGACATTGTGAGTGCAGGCTGAACAACTAATCCTTCATCGTAAGTAATTCCTCTCCAGGCATACTCATTTGCAAATACCGTTTCGAAGTTAAATTTAGGCGAACCGCCGTTTTCTTCTTGAGCAAAACCGATTTTCGTACAGCATAAAATTACTGTAACAAATAGAATAGATTTCATTTTCATATTTAAGTTCCATATATAATTTGAATGTGAATTATCTTTGGCTGATTACTACAAATTCCTCTACTTGAATTATAACTTCATCGGTTAGCTTCCTAACTTAGGAATAATATTCATCCGAGTTGGAATTGTTGAGACTAAGAGAATATGTAACTGCTTTCATACTTGATATATTTGTTCTTATTGTCTCTCAAAGATTTATTTATGGCTCTGAACAAGCGCAAAGAAAATATACGGACCAATAAAAGTCCAGATGAGTATAAAAATCCAAACTCTTCCGGCTAAAAGATTGTAATCATGCAGCATTTTTCTTAAAGGTAAATGAGAAACATAATATCCCAATCCAAACTCAAAGACAATAGTCAACACTAACCATATCGTTCCGATAATCCATGCTTGTGATTCAGATTCAACGGGGAAATAGTAGGTTAGTACCCAGAAATAAACAGCAAAAAGAATAATTAGCGAAAGCGTGGAGATTTGATGAGCACGCAGATCACCAACCCTTGTTTTATAAGCAAAATCTCTAATGGCACCGTTTACTACTGCGAGGACTACCATCCCAAGCCATGCAATCAAATAGTTAGTAATCATAAACCACTCCGTTAAATATCGATTACTTTTTTATTTCATTCGAATATGAATATGGAAAATCTTCTTTATTTATTCCTCTTTCAGTATTTGGAGTCTTGCCCATCTCAAAGTCAAGTACACCGCCTTTAAGAACATCAACATGATAAATAAAATTCTTACTATAAGATTTTCCGTTAATGCGTCCACTCTTTATATAAACATTTTCAAGGGAATTATTTTTTGCATTAACTGTAAATGTTTTTCCATTTTCAAGATGAAGAGTAACTTTATCAAACAATGGAGAACCAAAAACATACTGCCCGGCACCGGGACAAACGGAATAAAAGCCAATTGCAGAGAACACATACCAAGCTGATGTTTGACCGTTATCTTCGTCACCGCAGAGGCCATCCGGCAAAGGTGTGTACATTAGATCCATCGTTTGGCGTGCATACTTCTGAGCTTTCCAAGGCTCACCGGCATAATTGTACAAATATATTCCATGCTGAATAGGCTGGTTGCCATGAGCATATTGTCCCATTGCGGCGATAACCATTTCCGTGATTTCATGAATCTGAACTTTGTAATATGAAAAATCAAATGTAGGTGCTGAAGTAAAAACCGAATCAAGTTTGCTTACAAAATTTTTCTGTCCGCCCATTAAGTCTATCAATCCTTGTGGATCGTGAAATACCGACCATGTATAATGCCATGATGATCCCTCTGTAAAAGCATCGCCCCACTTCTCCGGAACAAATGGAGACTGCCAGCTGCCATCTTGGTTCTTGCCGCGCATAAAATTAGTAGAAGGATCAAATACATTCTTATAATTGAAAGCACGCTTAGCAAATCTATCTATTTCACTTTGTGGTCTTTTAAGTGCTTCGGCAAGTTTCATAATAGTAAAATCATCGTAACTATATTCTAATGTTCTTGCAACATTCTCGTTTACTTTTACATCGTAAGGGATGTAACCAAGAGAATTATAGTATTTCACTCCAAACCTGCCGACTGATTCAAGCGGTCCTTCATTCTCCGAATTTTTCAATATTGCTTCATAGAGTGTGTTTACATCAAATCCTCTTATACCTTTAAGATATGCATCCGCGATAATTGAAGCAGAGTTAGATCCAACCATGCAATCTCTATGTCCGGGACTTGCCCATTCCGGCAGCCAACCGGATTCTTTGTAAGTATTAGCAAGGCCCTCCATTATATGACTGCTAAGCTCGCGATGCATAATTGTAAAAAATGGAAATACAGCTCGGAATGTGTCCCAGAATCCGTTGTCGGTGAACATATAGCCTGGCAAAACTTTGCCGTTGTAAGGGCTGTAATGTACAACTTGATTTTGCTTGTCATGTTCATAGAATTTTCTGGGGAACAACATCGTTCTATATAAAGAGGTATAAAAAACTTTCTTTTGATCTTCGGTTCCGCCTTCGGTTTCAATTCTGGCTAATCCATCATTCCAAATCTCTTTGGCCTTCATCTTAGTTTGTTCAAAAGAATCCTTTCCAACTTCTCTCTGAAGATTCAATTCAGCTTGTTCGTAGCTTATAAACGATGATGCAACTTTTACATTAACAATTTCATCTCTACTTGTTTTAAACTTGATTACTGCGCCAACTTGTTTTCCTTCCTCTTCAAGTTTATTGGGAAATAGAATCTTCTCATTCCATGTATAAGTTGAATCTATTTCCTTATCGAAATAAATAACAAAGTAATTATGGAAATTATCCGGAACTCCGCCGCTGTTATTCCGTGAGTATCCGATAATCTTTTTTTCTTTAGGGGAAATTTTAACATAGGAGCCTTTGTGAAATGCATCTACTAGCAAATAAGCCTTGTCGGTTTTGGGATACTTTATTTGAAACTGAGCCGCTCTTTCTGTTGGAGTCATTTCGACCCAAATATCGTAATCGCCTAGATACACTTGATAATAATATGGTTTAACAGTTTCTCTTTTGTGACTAAACCAAGCGGCTCTTTCCTCTTCAATATACTTTAACGATCCCGTAACCGGCATAATGGAAAATGCGCCGTAATCGTTAATCCATGGTGACGGCTGATGAGTCTGTTTGAATCCGCGAATCTTGTATGCATCGTATGTGTATTGCCAACCGTCTCCCATCTTGCCGGTTTGAGGAGTCCAAAAGTTCATCCCCCACGGCAAAGCAATAGCTGGATAAGTATTGCCCGTTGAAAGTTTATATTCTGAATCGGTTCCAACTAATGGATTTACATAATCAACATAATTTTTCTTTTTGTTTCCACCTGCATATAACAGTGTTAGTGATAACAAGACCAGGATTAGTATTCTTTTCATATCGCGCCTTAATTTCTTAGATAATTCTCTTGGATTAACTAGTACTACACGCTGTCATTTATCCAGATTTAATTTGCGATGACAGCACAATTTTTACTTATAGCAATAATTTTTCTTCTGAAATGTAACAACACTTCTTGAAATCAGCTTTATCAAAATTACAAATAGGTGAAAAGTTTCCCTGGATATATTTTGGGGCAAGAGAAGCGAAACCGCTTTCTAAAGAAAAGAGAATTTATTTTTGATGAGAGTTTTACAAAGAGATTGTGAAAGTAAATGTTGTACCTTTACCAACTTCACTTTCAACAGTAATTTCTCCTCCATGCCTTTCTATCATTTCTTTGCATAGCAGTAAACCTAACCCAGTACCTTCTTCGTTGGCTGTGCCTTTAGTGCTAATATTTTTATCAACCCTAAAAAGATTGTCCATATTGTTTTTACTAATCCCAATTCCGGTATCTCTAACAGAGAATCGAATGAATTGATTTAACCTCTCAACTGTCAAGTCAATTTTTCCGCCTGAGTTTGTAAATTTTATTGAATTTGAAGCGAGGTTTCTAATAATTGCAGACAGCATGTACCTATCAGCCTGTATGTTAATAGAGCTATCGATGTTGTAGTTGAATTCGATTCCCTTATTATTTGCAGTTTGCTTAATTAAAGATAGAGTAGGAAATATTTCGGGCAGTAGATTAAATTCCTCAATGTTAAGATTCATTTTCCCGGTTTGAATTCTTGACCACTCAAGCAAATTTTCGAGTAATCTATAAGAACTATTACTCAGATCCTCAATATTCTGGATGAAAGAGATTTTCTCTTCCTCTGTTAATGTTGAATACTCTTGGGATAATATTGCAGAGTAGCCAAGCAAGCCCTGGAATGGACTCTTGAGGTCGTGCGCAATAATGGAGAAAAACTTATCCTTTGTAGCAATCATTTCATTTAGCTGTTCATTCAATCGCTGAAGTTCTTCCTTTTGCTCAGTTACCTGGGCGTTCCTACTAACAAGAAGATCGTTAACTCTTCTCTTTGATCTGTACGCAATAAATATCGTAATTGCCGCTGCGGAAAGCAGCAATGA
>JBHEKZ010000524.1:0-3900 GCA_041859025.1 Melioribacteraceae bacterium
CGAACCACATACCTACGTTTACAAATACCGCAACAACAAACATTATTGGTATTGAACGGCGAATTTTCTTAACCCAGAATAACTGAGGAGAAATTACGTTACATGTAATCATTATCCAGTATGCCCATGCATAAGGACCGAGTGCTCTGTTAAAGAATGTAAATGTTTCTGCTTGTACACCGCTGTACCATGCAATAAAAAATTCCATAGCGTATGCGTAACCAACCATAGAGCCGGTCAGCATGATAATCTTATTCATCTTTTCAAGTGTATCAAGTGTAATAATATGCTCGTAATTGAAAATTTTTCTTACAAAGATTAAAACGTTCTGAACCATTGCGAATCCCGAGAAGACCGCGCCCGCAACAAAGTAGGGGGGAAAGATTGTTGTATGCCATCCGGGAACGATTGAAACTGCAAAGTCGAAGCTTACAATTGTATGAACAGAAAGCACAAGTGGAGTTGCAAAACCGGCAAGAATTAAATAAACCATTTCATAATGCTGCCAGTGACGGTTAGAGAATCTCCATCCTAATGAGAAAACCGAATAAATAACTTTTTTAACTTTTCCGGTTGTCTGTTCTCGCAATGTTGCAAAATCTGGAATTAAACCAACATACCAGAATATTAAGGATACAGTAAAGTAAGTTGATACCGCAAATACGTCCCACAACAGCGGCGAAGTAAAATTAACCCACATAGAATGCTGATTTGGATATGGAAAAAGATAACCGGCTAACCAAGGACGTCCAACGTGCAGTAATGGGAAAAGACCGGCAGTCATAACCGCGAAGATTGTCATACCCTCTGCAAAACGTGCAATACCGGTACGCCATTTTTGTCTAAACAAAAATAGAATTGCAGAAATAAGGGTTCCAGCGTGACCAATTCCAACCCAGAAAACAAAGTTAACAATATCAAAAGCCCATCCAACCGGATTGTTATTTCCCCACATGCCAATTCCGTAGTAGATAGTAAGTCCAAACCCGATAAGCAGAAGCGACATCAAAGAAAGTGTTATAGAAAGAGCAATATAAAATTTCTTATTTGGCTTCTCATTAAGCGGTTTGCTGAATAGATCATCAAGCTCTCTTAGTCCCGGCTTGCCTTCTACTACAGAAAGCTCTTGTGTATAATCGACTGAACTCAAATTACTTCCTCCGAATGAGTATTCCGAAGCTTTGCTATATATGTTACATTCGGCTTAACGTTTAATTCTTCTAAAACGTGATAAGCTAGATTGTGATTTCTAAGTTTTGATATTTGCGATTCTTTATCGTTAGCATCGCCAAAAACAATTGCGTTAGCTGGACATGATTGCTGGCAAGCAGTAACCACATCTGTTCCCTTCAAAGTTCTGCCATCTTTAGTTGCGTCTGAACGGGCTTCCATAATTCTCTGAACGCAGAATGTACACTTCTCCATTACACCGCGTGAACGGACTGTAACTTCCGGATTGTGAACCATAGCAGTTAAATTATTTTCATAATAAGCGTCTGCAAAATGATCGCGGAAATTAAAGAAGTTATAACGGCGAACTTTATAAGGACAGTTGTTGGAACAATAACGGGTTCCTACACATCTGTTGTAAGCCATCTGGTTTAATCCGTCCGGGCTGTGATTAGTAGCATTAACCGGACAAACATTTTCGCATGGTGCATTATCGCAATGTTGACAAAGCATTGGCTGGTTGCTAGCAATCGGATCATCCGGTGTACCGCTATAGTATCTGTCAATTCTCATCCATTGCATTTCACGTCCCCGTCCAACTTGATCTTTGCCAACAACCGGAACGTTGTTTTCAACATTGCAAGCTGTAACACATGTACCGCAGCTTGTGCATTTATTAAGATCAATTGCCATTGCCCACTTTGTCCCGGTATATTCATGCTCGCGAGTTATACTGAATTCTTCTTTAACCTCTTCGCGTAAGAACTTTGGTTCGTTCTTATACTTTTCTAAAGTACCTTCTTGAATAATTTTTCTGATGCGGTGAAAATCTTTTACAAAAGTGTCATCAAGCGAATGATGTTCTTGTGTTGAAACAAGTTTATGAGTTCCGCCAGCTTTTTTAACATTTACATTCTGGATAATGGTGCTTTCCAATGAAGGAACAAAAACGTTTGCGTCAAAGCCTACATTCTTGCCTACATCTCCTACAACTTTTCTTCCGTAACCAAGTTCAATGTTAATTGTAGTATTGTGAACACCGGGCTGAACTAAAACCGGGATTGTTAAACTGCTTCCATTCGCACTTATCTCAATTAAATCATCCATTTCCAATCCGAGTTCTTTAGCTGTATCGGGAGAAATTGAAGCATAATTATCCCAAGCAACTTTTGTAACCGGATGAGGAGTTTCATGCAGCCGGCCGTTATTTGCAAATTTGCCGCTGCCCACAAAATAACTTTCGGTTAAATGAAGTGTGTAGCTAGTTTCATCTTTTGGCAGTTGAATTGAGCTGAAAGATGATTGAGAAATAATCTTTGCTACGCCGGCTTCATTAAATGTAACAACTCCGTCATGTAATGCCGAATACCAGAATGTTTTCTGATCTGCCAAAGAATTTTTCTTTGTGTAAATAGTTTGATTGAAATTATCCACTAAATACTGATGATAAATTTTATCATTGTAAGAAGAAGAGTTTCCGGAAAGCCAAGTAAGTAGAATCGCTTCTTTCTGTCTTGTGTTAAAGATTGGAGAAATAACAGGCTGCTGCAGACTGTAAACACCGCTCTTTGCGTAAGCATCTCCCCAGCTTTCCAAAGCATGATTAATCGGTAAGCTGTAATTGCTTACTGCAGATGTATCATTTTCCGCTTCTACAAGCGATACAACTGTTTTAACTTTTTTAAGAGCAGATTCATACTTGAACATTTTCGGTAAATCAAAAACCGGGTTTGTATCTATGTGAATTACTACATCAACATTGCCGGAATTCATCGAGGCGACAAGTGATTGTATTTCCGCTGATGTAGAAGTATTCATTACCGATTTATTTACAGCGCTATAATCATAAAGAGCTGTGTTGCCCAGAATTTCATTTAACAGATTAACGGCCGCGTGTATTTCTTTTGATAAAGTATCTCCGGCATAAACAATTGACTTCCCTTTATTCGCAATTAAATCTTCTACAAGATGAGTCAGCTTCTTGCTTTGTCCGCCGGCAAATTTTGTCAATGAGCATTTGCTAATCAAACTTGAAGCTGCAGCATCTATTGAAACAGCAGAGCCGGTTTTAATCACCTCATTAGCAATGGCCAGGACAAACTCCAATTGCTTGCTCGGAGAAATTCTCAAGCGGTAGTCGGACATCATTCCCGTTGCGCTCATCCTACCTTCAGCAACATACAATCTGTTAACATCAAGATTCTCTACAACTTCTCTTCTCGAAGCAAAGCGTCTTGTGTTTTCAATAAATCCGCCTTCGTTTCCTAAGAAATCCGCATCCAGAGCAAGAATTACATTTGCTTCTTCCCATTTTACTGTAGGATATTCTACAGTACCGTAAGTATCTAACCAAGCGGCGCTTCTCGCGGAATCTCCAAGCAAACTATATGAATAAACTTTTGTGTTGCTGTATTTGGCTGCAAAATCATCAAGAACTTTTTTAGTTGTAGGCGAAACAATCTTATCGGTTAAAATCGCAATCTGCTTTCCGGAAGCTTGTGCGTTATTTAAAGCAGAAATAATATCGGAATCAACTGAGCCCCATGAAGCAGTATTTCTTCCGGCAAAAGGTTCGCTCATTCTTTCCGGATCGTACAATCCCAATATGCTTGCTTGACCTTTTGAGCAAATCTTACCTTGATTTGTCGGATGATCCGGGTTGCCGTCTATCTTTATAGGTCTGCCTTCTCTAGTCTTAACAAGAACACCGCACGCTTGCGAACATCCGGG
>JBHEKZ010000030.1:0-7017 GCA_041859025.1 Melioribacteraceae bacterium
AACTTCTTGTATTGAAATATTATCCGATGTGATGCCGAGATTTTCAATTAGCTTCACTGAATCGGTAACGCTTCCCTCACTAGAATATTTCGAAGGCATCATTACAACGTGTACATTTTCAGAGCCAAAAGCCTCCACTGCAAGATAGGCAACTATTGCAGAATCAATTCCCCCGCTTAAACCAACCAATGCCTTTTTAAATCCGGTTTTGCGGGCGTAATCTTTTAATCCTAGAATTAATGCCGCAGTTACTTCTTCAGCAAGGCTTCCTTCAATATCATTTACAGTTTCATAATCTGCTTTAGTATTAAAAACTAAATAATCTTCTTCGAACTTTTTGCCCATTAAACAAAGCTTGCCTGTTTTATCAAAACACATGCTGGCGCCGTCAAAAATCAATTCTGTTTGCGCGCCAACACAGCAGGCATATACAAGAGGAAGTTTATCATCGCTGGTAAGCTGAGAAAGCATTTTCAGTCTTTCAACACGCTTGCCGTATGCATAAGGACTAGCTGAAATGTTTATCAGAACAGTGGCCCCGTCATCATATAACTTTTTTATAGGGTCAACAGTATAGCGTCTGTGTTTCCAATAATCGGCATCATTCCAAATATCTTCGCAGATAGAGATTCCAAGTTTCTCACCTTTGAAATCAAAAACAAAAACATCTTTTGCAGACTCAAAATATCGGACTTCATCAAACACATCATAATTTGGTATTAAAGTTTTGTGCTGAACAAATTGGATTTTACCTTCGAAACATAACAGTGCAGAATTGTAAACATTAGTACCGATATTGTCTTCGAATGATTCAGTTATTGAACCAAAAATGAGTCCGACTTTTTTTGTTTGAGAAGCAATTTCTTCCGATGTTTTCCTAACAGCTTCGCGAAATTCTTTTTTCTCAACCAAGTCCAAAGGCGGGTAACCGCAAAGGAATAACTCAGGGAATACTATTAGATCGGCGTTATCTTTTTCAGCAAGTTTATACGCAGCAAGAATTTTTTCTTTATTACCCTTTAAATCCCCAATAATTGGGTTAGACTGACATACAGCAATTTTCATTAAGTGTTCTATTCTTTTTCAACGAAAGTTAGTAAGAAGCTCACTATTTTCAAATGCGAAGATATTTTGTTTTACAAAACCTTTTTGGAATTACAACGTCTTAATTATCAGAACAGCTAAAAGGTGCGGAGATGAAAGAAAAATTATTTCGTTCTAGAAGAACAAGAGTTATTGCCGGTGTAGCCGGAGGTTTAGCACAGTATTTTAATATTGATCCGGTAATCATTAGAATTCTTTTTGTTGTACTCACAATTATGCATGGTATGGGACCGGTTATTTACATCATACTCTGGATTGCCGTTTCTGAAGAACCTTTTGCTCAAGCTTACGGCATTAATCCGGATAATACTTCATCACCTGATGGGAACGCAGAAACAAAGTTCGAAAACATAAATATTGATGGACTTCCGGTCGAGCCAAAGAAAACCGGTAGCGGAAGAATTATTGCCGGTTCAATCTTAATCCTTATAGGCGCAATATTTTTCGTTGATAGATTTGTTCCTTCGTTCGATTTCGGCGATATATTCCCATTTATTTTTATTGTTGCAGGCGCTGCATTATTGTTGAACTCGGTTAAAAAGTGAGGTCTGAAATGAAAAGCGGTCAAATGTTTTGGGGATTTTTTCTACTTACTCTTGGCGCATTGTTTTTGTTAGTTAAGTATGATGTAATCATAAGCTCTTTTGACTTTGTTTGGGATTTATGGCCATTAATATTCGTCTTTTGGGGCGCGATGGTAATGTCTAAACAGTCGGTTGCGCGTCCAATTATCAATGGTTTCTTTGGAATTTTTCTTGCTGTGCTCATATTCGGATTTCTAAACAATCTTTTCGGCGGATTCAGTTTCGAGTTTGACTCGAATGATGCTTACACTGAAGAATATAAACAAGAATACGATTCAGCTATTAAAGTTGCTAATTTGCAAATTGATGCCGGTGCCGGGCTATTTTTCATTTCTGATACTACTTCCAATCTGGTTGATGCAAAAGCCAGAGGAATTTTAGGCGAATATGATTTCAGCTGCGACGAAACAGATTCGATTGCCAACATAGATTTTCGTATGCATACAAAGAATTTTAATTTGTTCAAGAACAAAGTGCGCAATCAGTTAAATATTAGATTGAATCCAAAAGTTGCATGGGACTTTGATGTTAATCTAGGTGCTTCTAAATCCAAATTCGATCTCTCAAAATTTGATGTTCGTAATCTAAGTCTGGAAACCGGCGCAACCAGTACATACGTAAAATTCGGTGATAGAAGTGAAGATACAAATGTTGATATTCAAATGGGTGCCGCAAGCTTAACTCTTGAAATTCCTAAGGGAGTAGGCGCTGAGATTAATTCGGATATGGCCTTGATTGCAAAGCATTTTGACGGCTTCAGCAAAAAAGGTGATGGCTATTATGTTACCGATAATTTTGAATCGAGCCAGAAGAAGATAAAAATTAATGTTGAAGGAGGCGTTTCTTCTTTTAACATTTACCGTTACTAATCACTTTTTCTTTTTACTTTTCTTTGAAAGCACTTTTGGAGGAATCCAGAGGTGCTTTTTCATTTCTACACAATCATCTTTATCAAATGTAATTCCTTCGGATCTAAGCAAGTCTTCCATAAGTTTTGGATCCCCGAAATGAACCTTGCCGGTAAGTGCGCCAAATCTGTTTACAACCCTATGACACGGCAAGTTGCTGCTGCTGGCGCCATTTAACGCCCAGCCGACTGTTCTAGCAGCAGATTTTATTCCGCACGATTCGGCAATCAATCCGTATGTAGTTACTTTCCCCTTGGGAATTTTTGCAACAACTTTATACACTCTATCAAAAAAATCTTCTTTCTTCTTCATCTTTTAATTCACAACTCAAAATTCATAATTCATAACTGCTTTTCATTCTCCCATTACTTTTATTATCAAACGTTTTCTTCTCTGTCCGTCAAACTCCGCATAATATACTTGCTGCCAAGGCCCGAAATCGAGCTTGCCGTTTGTTACCGGAATAATTACTTCGTGATGAACAAGCATACTTTTCAAATGAGCGTCGCCGTTATCTTCGCCGGTTCTATGATGTCTGTAATCAGCTTTGAACGGCGCAAGTTTTTCCAGCCACTCATCAATATCTTGAATCAATCCGCTTTCGGCATCATTAACATAAACTCCGGCTGTAATGTGCATGGCCGAGACTAAAATCATACCCTCTTTAATGCCGCTTTTCTGAAGCGCCTTTTCAACTTCATGCGTTATGTTTATATATTCTCTTTTCTTCGAAGTGTTAAACCATAGATACTCAGTTAGTGTTTTCATATCAAAGCTTCCCATTATTGTTAATGGTTCTTTCGAGTCTTTCGGCAAGTGTTTTAATAAGTTTTTTAGAAATGTCGGGGTACATTCTAATTATTTCATCAAGTTCGCCGGCAATAACGAGCATGTTGCTATCTGCAAGCGCTTTAATCTCCGCACTTCTAGGCTTGTTAAGAATTAAACTTACTTCTCCAATAATATCGCCAGATCTACTGAACTCGGCAATTAAATTACTGCCTCTAAATACACCGACCTTGCCTTCCAGTAAGACATAAAAGCAGTGAGCTTTATCTCCTTCTTTAGCAATAATTTCACCGGCAAGGCAATGTTTCATCGAAGACATTTTAAGCTCCTTAATTATTTGAGAATTTCAAAAGGAATTCCTTAATGAAATTATTCAACTCGCCATCCATTACACCTTGAACGTCCGAAGTTTCCCAGTTTGTTCTGTGATCTTTAACCATATTGTAAGGATGGAATACATAAGAACGAATCTGACTTCCCCACTCAATCTTCATTTTATTTTTTTCCACTTCATTGGCTTCAGCTTGCTGTTTTTCAAGTTCCATCTGATAGAGTTTTGATTTAAGCAGTTTGAACGCGTTTGTTTTATTCTGAATTTGCGAACGCTCCGATTGACAAGCCGCAACAGTATTAGTTGGAATGTGAGTAATACGTACAGCAGTTTCAACTTTGTTTACGTTCTGTCCTCCTTTGCCGCCTGCGCGGTAAGTATCAATTCTTAAATCAGCCGGATTGATATCAATCTCTATCGTATCGTCAACTTCCGGAATAACAAAGACGGAAGCGAATGATGTATGTCGGCGTTTGTTCGCGTCAAAAGGTGAAATTCTCACAAGTCTGTGAACACCATTTTCAGCTTTCATATAGCCGTAAGCGAAATCGCCGGAGACTTCAATTGTAGCACTTTTTATTCCGGCACCATCGCCGTCAAGCCAATCAACTACATTCATTTTGTAGCCGTTCTGCTCTCCCCAGCGTAGATACATTCTCATAAGCATCTGCGCCCAGTCTTGCGATTCGGTTCCGCCGGCACCCGAGTGAATTGTTAGGATGCAGTTCTTATCATCATCTTTTCCGGCCAGCATACTTTTCAACTCTACATCACCATAAGCCGATTCTAAATTTTTAATCTCTGCATCTATCTCCGCGCCAATGCTTTCATCTTTGTCTGCTTCAGCCATTTCAATAAACTCGAGCAGATTGTTTAACAAACCGTTCAGTTTGTTCCATGCATCAACCCAAACCTTTAATGAATTTGCTTTCTGAAGTAATGCTTGCGCGGCTCTCTGATCGTTCCAGAAGTTTGGAGCTTCCGATTGAACGTGTATATGTTCTATTTCTCTTTCTTTGTCATCTAATTTAAAGATAACCTCGTAGATTGGTAATCTTAGTTCCGTATTCTTTAGCACGCTTTAATTGTTCTTCGAACATCTTTTCTCCTTTGCTGAATTATTCTGTGCAAATTTACATTTATCTTTTCAGACTTTGAAACGCGCAGCAATTTTGTCCGCAGCGTCTTCCAAATCTGCTCTACTTCCAATTTCCAGCCAGTTTATTCTTGAATCTGCGTTGAACCATGTTAGCTGCTTTTTGGCGTAACGCCTTGTGTTCCGTTTTATCAACTCTACTGCACGCTCTAGAGAAATATCGCCATCCAAAAAGGAAATAATCTCTTTGTAACCGACAGTGTTTAGAGAATAGAGTTCCTTTGAAAAATTTTTCTTCAAAATTTCTTCTACTTCTTTCACTAATCCATATTCTATCATCTTATCAACTCTTTCGTTGATGTTTTGATAGAGTAATTCTCTATTCCATCTCAAACCGTACTGAATAAACTCAAAATTTATGTTGCGCTTAAATTCCTCTTGATGCTTCCATATCGGCTTTCCAGTTATATGAAAGACCTCCAGCGAGCGCACAACTCGCTTCCAATTTTGGGGCAGCATTTCATCAGCGCTTTTCGGATCAACTTTCTTCAACATATTGTAGAGATATTCATTTCCAAACTTTTCTCTAAGCGTATATAATTCTTCTCTGTATTCCGAATCGGTATCTACGCTGTTCATAATTCCATCAACCAATGCTCTAATGTAAAGCCCCGAGCCCCCTACAACTATTGGCGTTTTACCCTCAGCAAATATTTTTTGAATCTTCTCGATCGCTTCAACTTCGAACTTGCTGGCGTTGAAATCTACATCCGGTTCAAGTTCATCAATAAAGTGATGTTTAACTCTAAGTAGTTCTTCCTGAGATGGCTTTGCTGTTCCAATTGTGAGATGCTTGTAAACTTGCCGGCTGTCGGCAGAAATTATTTCTCCCCCGATTTTCTCTGCTGCTTTAATTCCAACTTCTGTTTTACCGGAACAAGTTGGTCCGGCAATTACAATTACTATTCTTTCCATCCCTCTTTGCCGATCAATGGAACGAAAGCAAAATAGGGAGCTTCTTTCATTTCAAATTCATCTTCACTGTATTTGGTAAGAATTTTCATTGTCTGCGTTGCTTTATCGCCGACCGGAATAATCATCTTGCCGCCTATAGCCAACTGCTTCTTCAAATTTTCCGGTATTGTTGGTCCGCCGGCGGTAACAATAATTCCATCGTATGGTGCAAACTCGCTCCATCCAATTGTACCGTCGCTACAGCGTGCGGCAATTTTGTAACCGAGTTTATCGAAGAGTTTTAATGTTTGGTTGTAAAGATCGAACTGTCTTTCAATTGTAAAAACACGCGCTCCTAATTCACATAAAACCGCAGCCTGAAAACCGGAGCCTGTTCCAATTTCCAAAATCTTCTGTCCCGGCTTTGGATTCAGCGCTTCAGTCATATATGCAACTGTATAAGGCTGGGAAATTGTCTGCCCCTGCCCGATTGGAAGAGCGACATCCTTATAAGCATTAAATCTCATTATCTCCGGCACAAATAAATGACGTTCTACTTTTCTGAACGCGCCCAGAACGGATTCACTTTTAATTCCCCGCCCCTTTAAAACTTGTATTAGTTCTTCTCTTTCCTTCTCAAACATTCTTTTTTCTATTTAAATTAGCGCTGCAATAATAATGATTGTAAAAGAAATATTTATAGAAGGGATGAAAAAATGATTGAGACTCTGGGCGGCGCATTTTTAATTGCTCTTATGCGTATTTCCGATGTTACTATCGGCACCTTCAGAACAATTATGGTTGTTCAAGGAAGAAAATATCAAGCGGCGGCGGCCGGATTCTTTGAAGTGCTGATCTGGATTTTAGCCATGCGCTATATTGTTCAGCATATGGATAACCTTTATAATCTGCTTGGCTACGCTACCGGTTTTGCACTTGGTAATATATTAGGAATAACTCTGGAACAGAGAGTAGCTCTCGGCTATGTTCAAATAAATATTGTTTCCCGACATAAAACAGCTGAAATAGCCGATCAACTTAGAATTAAACAATTTGGTGTTACTATTCTGCCCGGCGAAGGAAAATCGGGCGAAATCTCAATATTGATCGCAATTATCAAAAGAAAGTTTTTAAAAGATTTAATGAAGACTGTTGAGACAATTGATAAACGGGCATTTATTACCGTGCAGAGCTCACGCCCCTACAGGGGATTTATGCACGGCTCGCGTGTATAATTTTTTTCATACGAAT
>JBHEKZ010000106.1:0-5280 GCA_041859025.1 Melioribacteraceae bacterium
GGACAGATACTGAACTCCCGGCTCCTATTGAAGGAGCCGTTTTAAGCGGAAGATTAGCGGCTCAAAAATCGTGTTCATTTCTAAACTGTTAGAAACATTTTTAGAAGTACCGATTTAGCAAGTAACTCACTGATTGAATAAATGTCTCGGAGGAATTAATGTCCTTGCTAAAACAAAAACTACAATAAAAAATTCTTGTTGAGCGTCCCCGTACCGAAAAACTAAACAAAGAGTATGGCAACGTAAAGGTAGATGAAGTTACAATCGGGCAAATTATCGGCGGTATGCGCGATATAAAAAGCCTAGTTACAGACATATCCTATCTCGATCCTCATGAAGGAATTCGATTTAGAGGACTTACCATTCCCGAAGTGCTGGAGAAACTTCCAAAGTATCCAGGTGCCGAAATGCCAACTGTTGAAGCCTTCTTTTATTTTTTATTAACTGGTGAGCTTCCTACTGAAGCAGAAATTGCTGACGTTCGTGCAGAGTTTGATAAAAGAAAAACTGTTCCGGATTATGTGTTCAGAATAATCCGCGCAATGCCAATTGATTCTCATCCGATGACAATGTTTGCAACCGGCATTATGTCGATGCAAAAAGAATCAGTGTTTGCTAAAAAATATCACGAAAATTTGAAGAAGGGTGATTACTGGGATGCTTATTTTGAAGATGCAATGAATCTTCTAGCAAAGCTTCCGGAAATTGCTGCATTCATTTATCGTTTGAAATATAGAAACGGCGAAATTATCCCGGCTGATCCAACCTTGGACTTTGGCGGCAACTTCGCTCACATGATGGGAATTGACAAACCTTACGATGACATTGCCCGTTTGTATTTCTTGCTTCACAGCGATCATGAAAGCGGAAACGTAAGTGCTCATACCGGTCACTTAGTAGCAAGCGCACTATCAGATATGTATTACGCTATCAGCGCAACTATGAATGGCCTTGCCGGTCCGTTACATGGACTAGCAAATGAAGAAGTTCTCCGCTGGTTACACGGCGTTTATAATGGAATGGGAGGCAAAGTTCCAACTGAAGAAGAAATGAAGAAATTTGTCTACGATACATTAGACAGCGGAAAAGTAATTCCGGGATTTGGACACGCGGTTCTGCGCAAGACAGACCCTCGCTACACAGCTCAACGCGAATTCTGCTTGAAGCATTTACCGAACGATCCTTTGTTCAAGTATGTTGATCTGCTCTACAAAGTAGTTCCCGATATTCTACTTGAAAAAGGAAAAGCTAAAAATCCATGGCCAAATGTTGATGCTCAGTCTGGCGTTATTCAATGGTACTATGGCGTGCAAGAATATGAATTCTATACAGTTCTTTTTGGAATTGGACGCGCGCTTGGCGTAACATCAAATATCATTTGGGCAAGAGCACTTGGTTATCCACTAGAAAGACCAAAGTCACTCACAACAAAAATGCTGGAAGATGTAGCATTCGGAAATAAATAATTAGATTAATTTTTGTAAAAAACCCTCTTAGAATTCTGTTAAGAGGGTTTTTTATTGCCCTATATTTATCTTTGCCAAGATCTTTTCGGAGAGAATTTTGTTAGAAAGAAAAACTACTTTCACGCTAATAGCTATTTTGATTGTTTTATTCGGAGCAATCGGATTTACTTATTTTTATTTGAGCGCAAAGATAAAAGCGGCTATTCACCAGCAGCCTATTATTATAACAGAAAACGAAAGAAGAATTTACACTCCGCCGGTACCTGATGAATTAGATTTTTGCGGTGAGAAAGTCCCGATGGAAGACTTTGATGTTCGAGAGAGAATTGAAAGAGAATTTCTAGTAAATACATATTGGCATTCTGCATCGCTGCTCTATTTAAAGCGAGCTAACCGCTGGTTCCCAATAATTGAACCTATCTTGAAGGCGAATGGAATTCCCGATGACTTTAAATATATGGCAGTTGCAGAAAGTGGATTGATAAACTCAGTTTCGCCGGATGGTGCTTCCGGATTCTGGCAATTTATGGAAAGTGCCGCTAAGCGTTACGGACTCGAAGTTTCCGGAGAAATTGATGAGCGTTACAATGTAGAAAAATCAACTCAAGCAGCGTGCGATTATCTTAAAGAAGCTAAAGCAAAACTTGGCAACTGGACATTAGCCGGGGCTTCTTACAATTACGGCGTAACCGGAATTTCAAAGCAGATGCAGCGCCAAAACACCCGAAGTTATTATAACCTTTATATAAATGATGAGACTTACCGTTTTGTAGCTCGAATTGTTGCTCTAAAGGAAATTTTCAAAGATCCGAAGAAGTACGGTTTCTATTTTATGGAGGAAGAACTCTATCCTAGAATTGAAACCAATGAAATTCGGGTAAATTATCCAATCAAAGATTTGGTAAAGTTTGCCTCCGAAAATGGAATTAACTACAAGCTGCTGAAGATTTTCAATCCTTGGCTACGGGATAATTTCTTGCTAAATCGGGCAAGAAAAACTTACATAATTAAAATTCCTAAGGCTGGAGAAGTAAAAATTGCAGAAGAAGGGTAATTTCCTTCTTAACAGTTGATATGAAATAGAGATTTTTTTTTATCTTTGGCAAACAAAATAGGTCCAACCTTAACATCATGCCTTCTAAGAAAAAAGTTAAGTACATTTTCGTTACGGGTGGAGTTGTTTCTTCATTAGGAAAAGGAATAACCGCTTCATCCATTGGTCTGCTTTTAAAACTTCGCGGATATAATGTAACCATCCAAAAATTTGATCCTTATATAAATGTTGATCCCGGCACCATGAATCCTTTTCAGCATGGAGAAGTTTATGTTACTGATGATGGAGCTGAAGCCGATCTTGACCTAGGACATTATGAGCGTTTCCTGGATGTTGATACTTCCCGGGCAAACAACACAACAACCGGGCAAATCTACTTTGATGTGATTACTAAGGAACGCCGCGGCGATTATCTTGGCGCGACTGTTCAAGTTATTCCCCATATCACCGATGAAATTAAACGCCGTATGAAAGTGCTTGGTGAAAGCGGCAAATATGATATAGTAATTACAGAAATCGGCGGAACGGTTGGCGATATTGAAAGCTTGCCATTTATTGAAGCGATGCGTCAGATTATGCTTGAGATGGGGCGCAAGAATGCGCTTAATATTCATGTTACGCTTGTTCCTTATATAGTTTCTGCCGGAGAGATGAAAACAAAACCAACGCAGCACAGTGTTAAGAATTTGCTGGAACTTGGCATTCAGCCTAACATTCTTGTTTGTCGTTCTGAAAATAAATTATCAAAAGATATACGCGAAAAAATCGCTTTATTCACAAATGTGAAAAAAGAAGCTGTAATTTCAGCTCACGATTGTTCAACAATTTACGAAGTACCAATTGTTCTTTATGAACAAAATCTTGATAGAATTGTTCTCGAGAGACTGAAATTACCTGAGCTTACTATAAAGTTAGAAGATTGGCAAAATTTTGTTAACTCAGCACTTAATCCGGCAAATAAGGTAAAGATTGCTATTTGCGGAAAGTATATTGAAAATAAAGACGCTTACAAGAGTATTTCGGAAGCCTTTGTTCACGCCGGAGCCGAAAATAATTCCAGAGTGAAAGTTGATTTTATAAGTTCCGAAGTAATTGAAGATAAAGGCGCAGAAAATGTTCTGAAAAACTATGATGGAATTTTAATTCCCGGCGGATTTGGAGAGAGAGGAATTGAAGGAAAGATTTTAGCAATTCAATATGCCCGCGAAAACAAAATTCCTTTCTTTGGTATATGCTTGGGTATGCAATGCGCGGTTATTGAGTTTGCACGTAATGTTTGCGGAATAAAAAAGGCCAATAGTGAAGAGTTTGTAAAAAACACAAACAGCGTAATTCACATTATGCCTGAGCAGAAGAAAATTAAAACTAAAGGCGCTACAATGCGTCTTGGTGCATATCCTTGCGTTCTTAAAAAAGGGACAAAATCTTTCGAGGCTTACCGTAAACCAAAAATTTCCGAGAGACACAGACATCGTTTTGAAGTAAATAATAAATACCGCAGCGTTATTGAAGAAAAGGGAATGATTATTAGCGGAACTTCACCGGACGAGTATTTAGTTGAAATGGTTGAGTTAAATGATCATCCTTGGTTTGTAGGCTGTCAGTTCCATCCGGAATTGAAATCGAGAGCTACTAAAGCTCATCCGTTGTTTAGAGAATTTGTAAAAGCTTCACTAGAATACACACAGAGGAAAAATCAAAATTGAAAGCAAGATTAATAATTTTTGTTCTTTTAGTATCATCGTTTAGTTTATTTGGACAAGTTCAATCTTTGGTTAGACAAGGAATGAATGAAGCCTACAATTTTCAGTTTGAATCTGCTGAAAAAACTTTTAACCGTGTTTTAGAACTAAGACCAAATTCTCCGGAAGGATATTACCGAAACGCGTTAATACATTTTTGGATTTTTCTCGGTTCCCGCAACGAAGGTGAATATCAAACATTCTTAAAATTTGCAGATCTCGCGCAGCAAAAGGCAGACGCTCTTCTAACGAAAAATCCCAAAGACATAGAAACTAAATATCTCGCAGCAAACCTTGCTTCGTTCCGTGCTATGGCTCAAGCTACTAACAATCAATCTGTTGATGCGTTTTGGTCAAGCAAACAAGCTGTAAGTCATTTTGAAGAGATTATAAAAGCCAATCCCCGATACTATGATGCCTATCTTGGATTAGGGTTGTTTGACTATGCAATGAGTTTTGTCCCCGACTTTTTGAAATGGGCAGTTAATCTGACCGGTCTTAGTTCCGATAAAGCTCGTGGATTCAGATACATTAAGACAGCTTTACGTAAAGGTACTACAGTTAAGACCGAAGCTGCTTTCCATTTGTCTAAAGTGTACAATGATTATTTAGCAGAATATGACAGCGGATATGTAATTCTTCAAGACCTTACTTCAAAGTACCCGCGCAATGGTTTATTTGCATATCAATCAGCTGTTAGTCTAATAAAAGCTAAACAATTTGACCGTGCAATTTCTGTGCTAGATCGTGTAATATCAATTAAAAACAAGCGAGTTCCCCAAATTACCGCTTTGGCCTATTACAGACGCGGCGAAATATATTTTAAGAAGAATCAATACCGTACGGCAATTAGAAATTATAAAAAGTTTTTAGATACATCCAAAGAGCTCGATTTGACCGGAATTGCGGCACTTAATACAGCTCTCGCCTACAAAATGCTTGGCAAAGATGAGGAGTTTAAGCAAAATTTGGCTCTAGCAAAAGGTGGTAATCAAGACTTATTTGAAGATACTTATGC
>JBHEKZ010000300.1:0-3262 GCA_041859025.1 Melioribacteraceae bacterium
TAACAGTAAATATCTAAAGGATTATTGCGGTCCGTTGTTCAAAAGCAAAGAACTGGGAGACTATCAATTGATGAAAGGCTTCCAAACTGCTGACAAAGCTGGAAAACTACCTACAGAAGTTGTAAAACTTCAAGGAATTACAAAAAAGTATATTGGAGCTTATCCGCCAATAAACTAATTACTAAGTACTTTTGTAGAATCTCTGATTACGAATTCAGTTTCGAAAATAACACGTTCATTGGGTAAAAGAACAGAAGACTCAATATTGCGGATTAATATTTCAGCTGCTTTCATACCTATTTCGTGCAATGGTGCGCTAATAGTAGTAAGTGGAACCGGATAAATTTTAGCGTAAAAAATATCATCATTGCCTACTATAGAAATATCTTCAGGAATTCTAATATTCATATCCTTTAAAGCGAGCATAACGCCAAGAGCTTGTTGATCATTAAAGCAAACAATAGCAGTTGGATAATCTCCTTTTGGCATATCTTTAAAATACTCAATTGTTCTCGCGTAGCTTTCGTCATTCTGCGAGCCCATTGGAACAATCATATCTTTATTAAAGACAAGTGTGCTCTCGCTAAAAGCATATCTGAATCCATCAATTCTTTCGTGTGTATGAGTTGAGTTTGGCGGGCCGGCAAAGTGAACAATCTTTTTGTGCCCGTTATTAATTAGATACTTTACAGCACGTTTGATTGCTTTGATATTATCAATGGCAACAACGTTTGCTTGAATCCCTCTTACATCTTCCAGAAGCACGAAAGGATAATTGATCATCTTGAGTTTGAATAGATGTTCTATCTCGGCAGTGCCTTCTACAATCGGCGCTATTATAATTCCTTTGATATCTTTAATCGAAAATAGGTTTGAAAATTTTTTTTCACTTTCATGGTCATTATCGGAGCTGGTAATAATTAAAGAATATCCCTTACTGTTTGCGTATTCTTTAACGCCTGTAATAATAGATGCGTAAAAAGGGTAGGTTAATTCTTTTATGATGATACCAATGCTTTTATCTTGGCTGGTATTTTTAAGATTTCTGGCTACGCCTTTAGGCTTGAAATTAAGTTCCTTCATCACGTTTAGAATGTGATCTCTTGTAGATGATTTTACAGAACTTTTAGCATTTATTACAGCCGAAACAGTCCCTTTTGAAACGCCAGCACGCTTAGCTACATCCTCTATCGTAATTTTTTTCATTTATTCCTCGCATTTATACTAATGCAAACTATTAAACCGGTTTGAAAATTCAAGAATTGTTCAAAAATAATTTTTAATTCTACTTTAATCAAGTGAAATGACATTATTTTACACATATTTACATATATGTAGACGATTTTGGTAATTGGAAATAGTTAATCGTTTTTGAACCGAAGCAGTATTATTGAACATTTGGGTTGGTAATCAATATGCTATTTAATTATTGACATCTTTACTAGGAAATGACTTGGTATTGAATAATGCGATTATGGATAAAATTCCTAACTTTCAGCTACGAATATTTCATCTTGCCACAATATGTCCGGGCAATATTTTTACTTGAGACTAAATAATAGTAAAAATTTTTATTGACAAACAAAACTAATCTCTTTATTATTGAAACGGTTCAATTATCATTGAACTTATTTTATCTGTTTCAGAATTCAATTTGTCATTTATTGTATAGAATAAATTTCTAGTAACGAACTATTCATTTTTATTACGGAATATTCAAATGAGTAATCAACAGACAAACGAAGTTTTAGAACTAACCGAAACTCCTCCTTACAAAAATCCCAAAACACCTACTAAAGAGCGCGTTAAAGATTTATTAATGCGAATGACTTTGGAAGAAAAGATTGCTCAAATGCTCTGCATCTGGGGACAAAAAAAAACAATGTTGATGGATGAAGTAGGAAATCTAAATTTAGATAATCTTTCATTTCATTTTCCAAATGGTATTGGACAAATAGCACGATTGAATGATACAGCCGGTGGTCAGAATGCAAAAGAGATGGCGCAGCTTTCAAATAGACTGCAAAAATTTTTTATTGAGCAAACTCGTCTAGGAATTCCGGTAATATTTCACGAAGAATGCTTGCATGGTCTTGCTGGTAAAGAAGCAACAAGTTATCCGCAACCAATTGGATTAGCTGCAACGTTTAATCCGGATTTAGTTGAAGAAATATATACGTCAATTGCAGAAGACACTCGTTCTAGAGGGGCTCATCAAGCTCTAACACCGGTTGTTGATGTTGCTAGAGAACCACGATGGGGTAGAGTCGAAGAAACCTTCGGTGAAGATCCATACTTAGTAACACAGATGGGGATCTCAGCAGTTAAAGGTTTTCAAGGTGATGCATCCTTTAAGGATAAGAAAAGAGTAATTGCAACACTAAAACATTTCGCCGCACACGGACAGCCGGAATCGGGGACAAATTGCGGTCCGGTTAATATCTCTGAGCGCTTGCTAAGAGACACATTCTTAGCCCCTTTTAAAGAAGTATTAGAAAAGGCGAACGCACTTAGTGTTATGGCTTCTTACAATGAAATTGATGGTGTTTCGTCTCATGCTAGTAAATGGCTATTAAGAAAAATTTTAAGAGAAGAATGGGGATTCAAAGGATTTGTTGTTTCGGATTATTATGCAATTACAGAACTGAATTTAAGAGAAGAGGCTATTAGCCACAGTATGGCTAAGGACAAATCCGAAGCAGCTAAGTTAGCAGTTGAAGCCGGCGTTAATATAGAATTTCCCGATCCGGATTGTTATCCAAATTTAGTTCAACTTGTGCATGAAGGAAATGTTGATGAATCATTGATTAACGAATTAGTCTCAACTTTACTTTATTACAAGTTTCAGCTTGGACTTTTTGATGACCCATATGTAAATCCTGATGAAGTAAATATTGATGTAAAATTAGAAAAAGATAGAACTTTAGCACTTACCGCCGCTCATCAAGTAATAACATTACTGAAAAATGAAGAAAATCATTTACCGTTGAAAACTGATTCTAAGAAAACAATTGCTGTTATTGGGCCAAATGCTGATAGATTGTTAATAGGCGGTTATAGCGGAGAGCCGAAATATTTTACTTCCGTATTAAGTGGCATTAAAGAAAAAAGCGGCAAAGGTACCAACATACTTTACAGTGAAGGCTGCAAGCTTACAATAGGCGGTTCTTGGAACGATGATGAAATTGTTTTTCCCGATCCAAAAGACAATATTAAACTTATTGCTGAAGCAGTTGAAGTAGCAAAGCAAGCAGATGAAATT
>JBHEKZ010000305.1:0-13059 GCA_041859025.1 Melioribacteraceae bacterium
GAAATTTCATTACCAAGAATATCGTACACCTTGATAGTTACGTTACCCGCCGCGGGCATAGCGTAATTAATTTTTGTCATTGGGTTAAATGGATTTGGATAGTTCTGCGAAAGTGAAAAATCAGTTGGGAGTGAGCCATCGGTTTTTTCAACACTAACTAAATGGCCAAAACCACCCAGGGCCTTTACTTCAGCAGGTGTAAGGGAATAATTGTAGATAGAAAGTTCGGCGCAATCGATATCGCCATCTTCGCCATCTTCATCGGCAAACATTAACAGCTCTTTATCCAATCCGAAACGTCCGTCAATCGATTGTATAGCTCCGGTAAGAACTAAAGAACCATCTAGATAAATTAGATAATGTGTGCCGTTCTGAACTGTTACTACCATTCTATACCATTCGTTTTGATTTATTGAATAGGTAGTGTAACCTGTCGCGGCTAATCCAATATTTCCGGTTTTGTTTATGAAGCAGTCTCCATCATTTGTATTTGTTGGACTAGTTTGGAAGAAGCAATGCCATTCTTCTAGAGATGGAGCCCTAAAGTCTATACGTAGACTGTATTCATTCACTAATAATCCGCCGCCATTTGGTTCAATTTCGTGAGTAATTTTATAGTGACTTCCTACACCAACTCTTGTTCCATAGTTTGTTGCAGTTGGGCCGTCTACTGATTGGTCTGTTCCAACTAATGTAAGTGGTTTACCAACTGTTGCATCTAACAAGCTAAAAGGATTATCAAATTTCCAATTTCCAACTAAAGCTTTTGTTGCTGTACCGCCACCGGAAAGTTTGTGTCCGTATCCGGCAAGTGTTTTAATCTCGGCCTCTTCCAAAGATCTATTCCATATGGCAACTTCAGCAATGTCAATTTCTCCATCATCACCATCTTCATCACCCATCAAAAGAAGTGTGCTCTCCAGTGCGAATCGGCTATCAACAGCTTGCATAGTGCCATTCAGCAGTAGCTGACCATCTAAGTAGTATTTATAGTGGGTTCCGTTCTTAACTGAAATTACTAAGCGATACCATTCGTTTGGAACTACAACATATGCACCATAGCCAGTCGCTTGTGTTCCAATCTTTCCTTCTTTATTGATAAAGCATTCACCATCGTTATTATTTGCCGCTGCCGTTTGGAAGAAACATCTCCATTTAGTTATGTCTGCAACTTTAAAATCAAATTTCAAAGTATATTCATTAACCAATGTCCCGCCACCGTTAGGAGCAATTTCGTGTACGGCTTTATAATGACTTCCTACCCCAATTCTTGTTGCTTTATTTGTTGCGGTTGGTCCGTCAACGGAAAGTTGCGTTCCGACTAATTCCAAATCGTTTCCGTAATAAGCTTCAGTTAAACTGGTCGGGTAGTCAAACTTCCACATTGCTGAAGGCTGAAGTGTTGCCGGTGTTTGTTTGTGATTATAACCGCCAAGCAATTTAGCTTGCCCGCCGGTTAATGCTTTATCCCATATTGCAAGTTCTGCGCAATCAATTTCGTTGTCTTCACCATCTTCATCTGCAAAAATCAATAGTACTTTATCTAAAGAAAATCTTCCATCAACTTCTTGAACAATACCATCATTAATTAATTCACCATCCAAATAGTATTTATAGAAAACGCCATTTCGAACAGAAACTACCAAGCGGTACCATTCATTTGTATTTACAATGTAAGTACTGTAATTGGTTGCTCTAACACCTATTAGTCCAGAATCATTAATAAAGCAATCTGAATCTGTGGAATTATCAGAGCTTGTTTGGAAAAGAGCTTTCCAAGTTCCAACATCTTTAACGCGAAAATCGAATTGCATTGTGTATTCATTCACCATTGCATTTGGAGATGGAGTTATTCCGTGTGTCATTTTATAATGACTCCCAACACCAATGCGAGTTGCACCGTTTCCGGCGGCCGGACCTTCGATTGGTTGTTGAAGCCCAACTAATTCTAAGTTTGTGCCTAAATCTGCTTTAGTGATATTAGCGGCATCGTCAAATTTCCACCAGCCTTTGCGAGTAGGAACTTGTGCTATTGTGACTGAAATAACGGAAAATAGTACTAGGAGGGTAAAGATTTTTTTCATGATTCACCTTCTATGTTGTTTTGTTATTGATCTGTTGAAGTAATCATCTTTAGGTTTTTGCTTAAGGAAATTAGAGCGGAAAGGATAGAGCCTCAATAGCGCAAACGTGGTATTTGGGTGATTAAATTATTTAGCTGATCGAGATCTATTTTAATACTATAAGCTTCTTGGTCTCTGCAAAATTGCCAGCTGTAAGTTTGTAAAAATAAACTCCGCTTGATAATTGAAAATTGCGAATGGATAAGTTGTAGTTATAAGTTCCGGCAGCTTTGAACTCATCGGCTAATATGGCCACTTCTCTACCGAGCATATCAAAGATTTTTAGATTTATTTTACCGGCTTCCTGTAGTTGGAATGTTATAGTTGTTTCCGGATTAAACGGATTAGGATAATTTTGATATAAAGAATATTTGAGTGGTGTCGATTCAGCTGATTGAACTTTTGTGATGTTCTGTTTAGCGTAAACTTCAAATTCTTTCATTACAAGGCCGGAATCGGGAATGCTTTTAGAAACACAATAGATTCCAAAATACCTTCCTACAATTTTCAGATTGTCAACAATGTCAGTATCGCCATCTCCGGCCTGCTCGGTATATATTTCGGAAACAGCACCGGCTTCATTAATTGATTGTAGGATGTAATTGCTGCTGAAATTATTTCCCCACTTAATAATTATTTTGTAAACCTCAAACGTTCTTTTTAAATCGATATAAAACCAAGGCGCCTTTTCCAGGCCGCTTTTCCAAAGTGTATTGAGATTCCCATCAATTACATTATCAATTACGAATGAGCCGCTGGAACTAGAAGCTTTGCTGCTTCCATTTAATGAGCGGTTTATTTTTTCAGCATCCAACACTTCGATAGTAATTTTTTTTATCTCTGTTATTTCTCCAGTTGCCTTTAGCTCGTAATCTGTAGTTGTTTTGGGAGAGACTACCATTGTTCCGTTTGCAGCTGCACTTTGGCTGTTAATAGTTACTACTGAGCCGGCGGAAGTAGCCCATTCAAGCTGACTCGATTCGTTCATGTTTTTTTCGAGTACCTTGGGAGTAGTGTTTAACAGTTTAATTTTTCCCGGAGGAACGTATTGCAATGAAATTGTTGCTGTATCTGACTTTGCTCCTTTTGTAATCAATTTATAAGAAGAGTCTTTTGTTAAAGTTACAACTAGGGAATCAACAGATTTAACCTGTACTCCATTTAATGTTGCAGCTGTACCCTCAGTTGTTTCCCAATATATTTTTGCTGTTTCATTTTTTTCTAGTGTTGTTTTGTCAGCATAAAGATATCTGATGATTCCGGAAGGAGCTGCTTTTAATGTCGAATCTGCTATCTGAGCCATTATCAAATAACCGGCGGCGTTAGGATGAATTCCATCCGGAAAGTAACCGCTTTTACCAATGAACGGAGTATTAAAATCTATTAAATAAGTGTTGGTAGACTTTCTTATTGAATCAACAAGTGGTAAAACTTCTTGTTCAATAATTGTCGGTCTTATTCCGAAATTGATTTTGAAAGCCGGACACGGCCTCGCTACATATATTTGCGGCTTGCGTCCGTTTTTTCTGAATTCATTAACAAGGTCAACATAATCTTTGAGAAAATCACTTTTGTAAATCCAATTTTGAGGTTTGGAATCATTTGTGCCTAGTTTAATAATAACAATATGAGGATCGAAATCTTTAGCGTTCTTAAAAGCTTGCTGGTTCCAGTAGGGAAGATCGCCTTTTCTCAAAAGAGTAGCTCCGGAAATTCCATAGTTGCGAACATCGTAGTGACTGCCTAAAATTTTGCCGAGTTGTACCGGGTAAGCCGTAGTTCCGCCTCCACCATTCGTTATGCTGTTTCCAACACATGCTATTCTAATTTTACTGGCTTGTCCTAACGATAAAGTGACTGTGGAAAGTAATACTAAAAATATGGCAATGATTTTCTGAAATGAATTCATTTTACACTCTTAAAACTGATCGAAGAAATCTTCAATTAAATTAGAAAGCAATTCCTCACAGAACAATGGCGCAAACGTGGTATTTAGCCGGAAAAAATTATAGTAGGTTTTCTTTATAAACTTTGGAAACAGCCCCGGTTCTTGTATTAACATGCAGCTTGCCATAAATATTTTTTAAATGTGTATTCACAGTGTGAAAGCTAATAAAAAGCCGGTCTCCTATCTGTTGCTTGGTTAAGCCGGCAATAAGCAATTGCAAAATTTCCTTTTCCCTTTCGGTAAGACCATAGTCGATTTTTTTAGGTTTAAGGCGCGAGAACATTTCTAGGACTTTGTGAGCAATTTTCATATTCATCGGTGCGCCTCCCGCAAGCACTTCTTGAATGGAAGCGATAATTTTTTCCGGAGCTGAATCTTTTAACAAATAGCCGGCTGCTCCAGCACACAGAGCTTCAAAAACATTGTCGTTATCATCATAAACTGTTAATATCAAAATATGTGCATCCGGAAGATGTTCCTTAAATTTGCTGATGCCGACAATTCCACTCATACCGGGTAAACCGATATCTAATAAAATCACGTCCGGTTTCTCTGCAGAACCAATTTCCGCTAAAGCTTCCTCGCAAGAGGGAAATGAGTTTGGACAGATTAAGCCTTCGGTTCTATCTATTAAGCCGGCTAGTGTTTTTCTGTAGCGTGTATTATCTTCCACAAGCCAGATTGAAATTTGCTTAACTGTTTTTTCGATGTTCAAATTTTTCTTCATCTAATATTTACTCTTGCAAAGTAAAGTGGCAACTAAGATGAAACCATACCACGTTCGAGTTATTTTAATTGTTTGCAACTAGTTAGATGCTAAGCTCAATTCTTGTTCCTATTTCCCTTGTGCTCGCAATACTTAGCTTGCCCTTAACCTTCAATGCGCGCGCTTCCATACTCTTAATTCCGGTTGATGCTTTGAAGTCTTTTGTGTCGAAGCCAACTCCGTCGTCTTGAATAACTAAAGAAAAACTTTTTACTCCTCCTGAAATTGAAATTGAGCATTTCTTAGCGTTTGCGTGATGCAGAACATTTGTAAGTGCCTCTTTATATAGAAGAAAAATATTTCTTCTTACATCAAGATTGAATGAATCAATTCTAACATCTTCCGAGGTCTCAAAGCTCCACTCCAAATTTTGCAATAACTTTGCGGCAGTCTGCTTCATCTTAAAAACAATGTCTTCGTTCATATCGTTTTTAGGGTTTATGAACCAAATAATATCTCTCATCGCGTCAACGGTTTCTTTTGCGGTTTTACTAATGTCAATTGATAACTCGCGCTCGGTTGAGCTTAATGCCGGGCTTGACATCAGCGACTGACTATCTACGCTGATACTGCTTAAGTTACTTCCAATTTCGTCATGTAAATCGCTTGCTATGCTGAAGCGGATTTTTTCAATCTTCAATAATTGATTTAAGCGATACTTGTAAATTCCAAAGATCATTCCAATAATTAATCCAATAGAAATAATTCTAAACCACAATGTATTCCACCAAGCCGGACGAATTTTTACACTCAAGTTTGTAGGTGTACCCCAAACGCCGTCTGCATTTGTAGCTTTTACAAGGAATCTGTAGTTGCCATGCTTAATATCAGTATAGAATGCAGTTGTTCTTGAACCAGACTGTACCCACTGTGGATCAATGCCTTCAAGCATATAAGCAAATTGATGCTTATACATCGGACTCAAATCCAATGCCGTAAAATCTATAGAGAAAAAGTTTTGATCATGCTCTAAAATAATTTCTTGAGTTGTTGGAAGGGAGCGGGGAAGAGCAGCTTCCTTGTCAAAAACTTTGAATGAAGTTAAAGCAACAACCGGCTTACTTTCTTCCGGTTTGATTTGGTGTGGATAAAAGGAAACAAATCCGGATATTCCTCCAAAGTACATTTTACCATCTTTGTTCTTATGATAAGCATGCCAGTTAAATTGATTATTTACTAGACCATCTTCAATATCGTAAACTCTGAAATTGCCATTAGTAGGATTTAGTTTTGCCAATCCTTTCATTGTGCTTACCCAAATGAGATTGTTCTCGTCCTCCAGAACACCGAAAACACAGTCGTTAGGCAAACCGTTTGACGTGTTGTAGTGAGTAAATGCATTGGTTGTCTTATCAAATTTGCAAAGACCATTGCTGAAAGTTCCAATCCATATGTAGCCTTTAGAATCTTGAACGATTGAAGCAATTTTATTTCCGCTTATTGAGTTGTTGCTATGATTTGGGAAATAATGCGAAATTATTTTTTCCCTTGGGTCATAACGAAACAACCCATCTAACCATGTTCCAATCCAAATGTTTTTCTGTTTGTCTTCATATAAAGAGTTAACAGAAAAAATTTCCGGTATTTTTACATCATTGTTTTTCAATTCAGGAGAAAAAGGTTTGAATAATTCCGTGGTTCTGTCAAATACTTGAATACCATCGTTTGTCCCAACAAGAAGTTTACCGTCTGATGTTTCGAGAATCTGCTGAACCCAATTAGATTTGATTGAATTTTTATTTGCTGTATTTGTTAGGTAATATTTGAATTTTCCTGTTGTAGGGTCGAAACGATTTAAACCGCCATTGCTGGTTCCAATCCAAAGTATTCCGGTTTTATCCTCGATAATTGAAATTACATCGTTTACGTTAATCGAATTTGAAGAAGAGCCACTACTCTTAAAATGTTTTATCATATTATTCTTGAGGTCAATTTTATCAAATCCGTTTCCTCCAAAACCTACCCAAAGAATATTGTTCCGTCCTTCATAAATACTGCTTACAACTCTGCCTCCAAGAGTGTTTTTGCGCGAAGGCATATACTTAAATTGGTGAAACTCTTTTGTTTTGGGAAGTTTATTCAAGCCATCTTCAGTTCCAATCCAAATATTGTTTTGTTTGTCTTCGTATAAATATCTAATGCGTTGACAAATCAAAGAATGTGGGTCATCATCTTCGTTTAATAATCGCGAAAATGCAGAATTGTTGTAGTTACGAACTCCTAAACCTTGATAGTTGTAAGTACCTATCCAAAATCTTCCCGACTTATCGATTAGAGATTGTCTAATTGATGTTTTAAAAAGTTTGTGAAAATCTTCCGGTATTTGCGGATGATTCGAAAATTCTTTTTTAAGTTCGTCAAATAATTGCAATCCGTTATTGGTGTTGACGTGTATTCTGTTCGAATCGACTCGTTCAAGAAACCAAATCAGATTATCGAGTAGTGAATTAGGCTTAGTTTCAACACGCAAGTAATGCTCGAGAATACCTTTAACAGGATCGAGTTTAATTAATCCGGAGCCCCACGTCGCACACCATATTGTGTTGTCTTTATTTATCAATATGTGGGTTATATTATTATCGGGCAAACGATTAGCTCCCTTAGCCTTTGTATCATAAATAGTAATCGATTTGTTCCGGCGATTATACATTTTCAAACCACTCAACATACTTCCATACCAAATATTTCCGTTGCTGTCTTCTTCAATACATTGTACAAAATCATTTCCGCTTGCTTTATCTATTCTTGTAAAGGATTCTTGCACCGGATCATATTTGCATATACCGGAACCCCATGTCCCAATCCACAGATCGAAATTCTTGTCTTCATAAAGGCTCATTATATAGTTTTCAGGGAGAGATGATTTTAAGGAGGTGTTTGCCTTGAAGACCTTAAATGTTTGTCCGTCATAACGATCTAAGCCATCTTTCGTTGCAATCCATAAATAGCCATCTTTGGTTTGAAGAATACAATTAATGGAATTATTTGATAAACCGTTGTTAATTGTATAGCGTTCAAATTTATAGCTTTCTTGTTGAGCGCTTATTAAAGATGAGAATAGAAAAGTAAAAAGAATTGCTGCAGTAAAGAAATTTGTTTTCAAGTTCATGGTATCTGAAGCCAAAACAGTTCCGAAATATTGTGTGTTAAAAGTAAGTACTTTTGAGAAAGGTACAAATAATAAAAAACACCTAGTCCGAATCGTTAACAATTTCAAATGCTTGAACAATTCACCTATCTCGGAAGTAAACTATTTATAAATTATAAAACATAGATGCTTATATCTAATTCGAAAATGAAACGTTGCTTCGTGTATGTAAAACCCCGATATTGTAACAAAATTCTAAACGGAAAAATGAACTTAGCATTCCCATATAAAATCATTTCGATAAATTATTCAACTCCAAAGCCTAAAATGGCGACAACCATTTTTAGTAACAAAATGAAACTATGACTAACGATTGTTTACAAATACGAGATTCAATTTAGTATGGTCCAGCAATATTAATTCAGTTTTGTTTTATCATTAGTAGCCTTTAAGAAAAACAACAGCAATTAAATTAACAGGAGTAACAATGCTTCTACATCAGCAGTTTGTGAGAATTGCCAAACAATATGAAAACAAAGTAGCAATTGTTGATAGAACACTAAACCGAAGAGTCACATACAAAAAAGCGCTAATCGGTTCTTTGATTATAGCAAAGAAGTTTCAGCAGTATTCTCCCGGTTTTATTGGAATTATGATGCCTAACTCCGCCGGGACAATTTTAGCAATTCTTGGAACACTAATGAGCGGAAGAATTCCGGTAATGATAAATTATTCAACCGGTGCGGCTGCAAACTGCGAGTTTGCCCAGAAGAAATGTGCATTCAAGACTATTATTACTTCACGTGCGTTATGCGAGAAAATTAATTGTCCCCATATAGACGGCATGGTTTATATGGAAGATATTATGAAATCGATTTCGTTGTTTGAAAAAATTAGAGCTGCGCTTAAAGCCGGAAATTCAACAGAAAATCTCCTTAAGAAAATTCATCAGGGTGATGAAAACGATACACTGCTTATACTGTTTACAAGCGGAAGCGAAAAAGAACCAAAAGGCGTCCAGCTGACGCATAAGAACATCACACAAAATTTTGAAGCTCTGATTAAAGCATTTACTTTCACGTCTGATGATATCTTTTTGGCAAATCTTCCTTACTTCCATGTGTTCGGACAAACGGCAAATTTATGGGTTCCGCTTGCTTCCGGAATGACGATTGTTACATACGCCAATCCACTTGATTTCAAAAAGGTAAACGAGATTATCAGAGAGGAAAAAACAACATTGGTTGCCGGTACGCCAACATTTTTCTGGGGATATCTCAGAAACTCGAAGCCAGGAGATTATGATTCAGTCAGAATTTTATTAACTGGCGCCGATAAATGTCCAGATGCACTTAGAGATGGCTTTATTCAAAAGCATAACAAAGTTTTGTTGGAAGCTTACGGAGCTACGGAAACCAGTCCGGCAATTACTATAAACACATTTGAGCATAACAAACCGGGAAGCGTAGGCAGACCAATCGAAGGAGTTCAAGTAAGAGTTGAAAATTATGAAACCGGTGAAACTTGCAATACCGGCGAGATAGGAAAGATTTTGGTGAAAGGTGATAATGTTATGAAAGGTTACTTTGATGATTTTGAGCAGACATCACTTAGCATTCGTCATGGATGGTACGATACCGGCGATATGGGTTACGTTGATGCTGATGGATTTCTCTGGCATGTAGGCAGATTAAAACGTTTTCTGAAAATCGGCGGTGAGATGGTTTCTTTAATTAGAGTAGAAGATGTGCTGGAAAAACTTCTTCCTGCCGATGTTGAATGCTGCGTTGTTGAAGTACCGGATGCCATACGCGGCGCAAAAATTATAGCTACAGTAACACAAAAAGTTGACGAGAAAGAAATATTGAAAAAAATGGCAGAACGGCTCCCCAGCATAGCTGTACCGAGTAAATTTGTTGTGCTTTCAGAGATGCCGAAATCCGGAAGCGGCAAAATTGATTTTCGAGCAATCACAGATAAAGTGAGAGATATTATTCAAAAAAGTTAATACTAAAAAGCCCCGTTGAATGAACAACGGGGCTTTTTAGTATCCATTCTTGATAATTTTAACTAATAATTGAATAATCCATTCATAAAAGAAAGCATCTTATCTAAAGCTAATGGTGCGTCTTTAGCAAACTCAATTCCGAGAAATGCATTTGTCTGCGAATCTAAAAATGCGTGCGGTCTTCCTTCGTGGAGCCATATTTCCGCTTTGTGTCCGGCTTTCTTTACTTCATCAACATAATACTGAACCGATGCCGGACTGATTAAGTTATCTTTTGTTCCGACTAAGCATAGCTGCGGCGGCAGAGTTCGCTGATGAATTTCCGGAATTAAGTAAATAGGCGATACAGCTTTATAATATTCCGGATTATCATTTACGTTAATAGAATTTCCAAAAATTCCCCTTGGGCTTTTACCGGCAAACGTCCAGAAAATATTTCCCGAAGTTTCAAATCCGCCTAAACAAGCGGCGTACAAATCGAAAGCGGCATAACTTAAAATTGCGCCTTGAACATCCAGCGTTTTATTAATTGCGAGGTCTTCTGCTGTTTTACCTTGAGGCAAATATGTAGGCTTGAATCCTAGTGATTTTCCGGAAAATCCATCTGATTCTAATTTATTGCCGGCCAATAAAACCATTGCGGCAAGATGTCCGCCGGCACTGTCGCCGGTTAAAATAATTTTTGAAGCATCTCCTCCATAAGCAGAAATATTTTCTTTTATCCACACAAGAGCCCCAAGCGCATCTTCAACAATTTGATTCATCATAATTGTATTATTCTGATTGCCAAGCAAACGATAGTTAACATTACAGACTACATATTCGCCATGTTGAACTATGTAGGCGGACATGCTGTCCATACTGGCGTTTGTGTTAATTAACCAGCCTCCTCCATGATAAATTACAAGTACCGGGTAGTTTGATTTCCCGGTTTTGGGAGTGTAGATATCCATTGTAAGACTTATTCCATCCGGTTTAGCCCACTCAACTTTTTTCGTAATCTTAAATTCGTTCAGCTTGGTCAAGCTCTCATTTTCAACTGCATGAGAGCATGAAGTAGAAATAATAACGAAGACAATAAAAAATATTCTAGAGAGACGGCTATTAAACTTTTCCATTTTGTGATCTCTATCTTATTTAAAAAGAAGTTGGGCAAATTCGTTTAAGTACTCGCGCCAGTTTTCCCAAGTATGAGCGCCGTTAGTTTCCTTGTATGTAACATTGAAGCCATACTTCTTAAAAAAATTTACCGTAGCTCTTGAAGTTTCTAAAAGAAAATCCTCTTTGCCTGTCGCAAACCATACAAGTTTAAGATCTTTCTTTAATTCGTTATTAGCCAGCATTTCTTTGTTTTGATCTTCCCAGCTTGGTCCTGAGCCTGCTCCAAATCCTTGTCCTGTAATACCAAAAACGCCCGAACTAAAAACGCCGAAGTAGGAGAATTGTGAAAGAGCCGGTACAGCAATATTTAATGTTTGAGCTCCTCCCATTGATAAACCTGCAATTGCGCGGCTCTGTGTTTCTGTTTTAATTCTGAATCTGCTCTCAACCAATGGCTTGATATCACTAATAAAATCTACAAGAAATTCGTCTACTCTTGGTTTTGACGGATCTCTTGGCGCGCCGAATGAAAACGGTCCGGTGTGTCCGGCCGGCATTACAACAACCATGGGTACAGCCTTTTTAGATGCAATTAAATTATCTAAAATAAATCCGGCTCTGCCTACGGAAGTCCATGAATCGTCGCAGTCGAATGCACCATGTAATAAATAAAATATTGGATACTTATCGCTGCCGGCTTCATAACCGGGGGGAGTATAAACATGAAGTCTTCTGTCGCGATTCAGTGATTTGGAGAAGTAAGTTACTTCCGAAATTGAGCCGTGAGAAACATCTTTTGCCTCCATGAAATCTGCACCAGGAAGATAAAATAAACTCCATGTGTTCATAAAGGATTCACTTGTAATCGGATTCTTTGGGTCGAGGACAGAAACTTTGTCTACAACAAAGTTATACCTGTAAGCCCCTGGCTTGAGTGGACCTACTGTTCCTTCCCACACACCATTCTCTGTTTTATTCATTTTTACATTTCTAAGATTATCGGGAATATCGGAACCGCCAATTTTTACATCGGCAGCCAATGGAGCGTAAATCTTGAACGAAACAGTGTTATCGGAATAAACTGAAACTGATTTAAGCGTATCGTTAGGCGTAGGCTGGTACTGCGCAAATGAATTGCTTGAACAAATTAAAAGTAAGCTGATAGCAGCCGTTAGCAGCAAGATATCTTTTTTAATAAATCGAAGCATCATAAAGCGTTACTCCTTTTGTAATGATTAAAAGTTAAACACACTTTTTTAGTAATGAAAATTTTCTGTTTTAGATCATCTGTTTAATTCTTGTGAAATTCTGTTTAAAAAGTGAAACAAAGACTCGGTTTCCTTTTCTGTGAATAATGTTAGCATACTTTCTCTAACCGGCTTAAGCTCTTCAACCAGTTTGTCAAATAACGTTCTTCCTTTTTTAGTTAGGGCAACAATAAAGGCCCGTCCATCTTCAGGATGATCTTTTCTTGTTATAAGCCCTCTCTTTAGAAGCAGAAGCAGCATTGCTCTAATAGTATTTGGATCTGAATTAGCTTTCTTAGTTAACTCCTGCTGCGTAAGCCCTATGCTTTCCGATAGAATTACAAGACACACGAATTGATCGGCTGTTACTTTGTGTTTATATAAAACGGAATTAGTAGCGCGGTGCATAGAAAGGTAAGCCGATCTCAGAGCCATTGCGATATTGTGTGAAGTCATTAAGGCTGTTCAATTGTTACGTATACGTAATAATAGCAATCAACACTAAATTAAGCAATGGCGTAGATGTGAAACGGATTCAAAAAAGGATTAGTGAATAACGGAAATTTTGAACATGGGGCGGAAATATCACTATTTTTAATTACTAGAATTCAATAGGAGATAAGGAAGTGAAAAGATTATTTGCAGTATCTATAATATTCGCTGTCATTACAAATATTTATCCGCAGAAAAAACCATTTACAATTGAAGAACTTTACAAAATTAAAAGTGTTAGTTCGCCGGTGCTTTCACCTGCCGGCGATAGAATTGCCTTTGTAGT